>NZ_CP070370.1 GCF_016919705.1 Paracoccus methylovorus | reverse complement strand
ACCATGCCCATATCCTGCTGACCACCCGTGAGATCGGCCCCGAGGGGTTCGGGGCGAAGAACCGGGACTGGAACGCGGTCGAGGTGCTGGAAGGATGGCGTGAGGCGTGGGCGCGGGACAGCAACCGCGCCCTTGAGCGATGCGGCCATGACGAGCGGATCGACCACCGGACGCTAGAGGCGCAGCGGATCGAGGCGCAGGAGCGGGCCACCGCGGCGCATGATCGCGGCGACGAGGCCGAGGCGCTGCGTCAGACGGTGCGGGCGGTGGAGCTGGACCGGGATCCTCTGCCGCAGCTATCGGCCGGGGCGTGGCAGATGAAGGAACGCGGCATCGAGGTCGCGGCCGTCCGGGTCTGGCGCGAGGTCAAAGCGCAGGCGGTCGAGGTTGCGCGGGTGGCGGAGGTTCTGGCCGGTCAGGTGCGGGACTGGATCGGGCGGGCGGTGGATCGCCTCGGGCCGCCGGCGCAGGGTTTGGCCTATGCCGGCGCTGCGGATCGGGATGGCCGGGAGGGGAGGCAGGACCTGGCCGCGCGGTTGCGTGAGGCATGGGAAGCCCGCCAGAGCCGCACCGCGTCCGATACCGTGGCCGCACCTGGACAAACCCCGGAACCGGAATCCGCCCGCAGCCTGGCCGAGCGGCTACGGGAGGCAGCGCAGGGGATCGACCGGGGGACGCTGGCCGAGGCGGCAGCGCGGTTGCAGGAAAGCCGGGAGGCCGAGGAACGCCAGCGGGTGCAGGAGGCCGAGCGCCTGAAGGAGCAAGAGCGGCAGCAGGAACTGTTGCGGGAGCGGGAAGCCCGTGACCACGACCGGGACGGCGGGCTTACTCACTGATCCGGCCAGCCCCGACCCTACAGCCCGCAATGGAACGAGCGGGCCGGGACTGGCCTATAGACGGTTTGAAGCCTCGGCGACATTACAGGACATAAGATGCGGAAATTGGAGGAAAAATGATGTGTGTGCGCGTAGCCACCACCAAGGATATGCAGGAGATCGCTGCCCTGATTGGACGCTCTTACTCGATCTTGATGCAGTCTGCCTATGCGCAAGATGTGCTGGCCCGCGCCCTGCCAGCAATGACTAGGGCGAATCCTGATCTTGTGGCCTCTGGAACTTTCTATGTAGCGGAGGATGCCGGTTCTCTTGTTGGATGTGGGGGCTGGACTTTTGCCCCACCGGGGGGCGGGACCATCATAGATGGTCTTGTTCATGCAAGACATTTTGCGGTTGAACCTGAGCGATCTGGAACCGGCATAGGCAGGGCAATTTTCGAGAGAGTGAGCAACGATGCCTGCGCAGCGGGGGCGGTTCGGATTCAGGCACTATCCAGCTTGAACGCAGAACCGTTCTATAAGCGTATGGGGCTGGATCGTCTGGACCTGATCCCTGTTGCAATGGGGGCGGGCGTCGAGTTCCCTGTTGTTCTGATGGAAGGCCCCCTTTTTCTATCCTAGGCGCTTCGTCCGCAGCTGACCCTAAAACGGCCACCAGCGGCGGCGGGACTGACTGGCTTCCGGTGCAGGCAGCATCCGGCGCAGATCCTCGATGTGCTTCCCACGTTCTTCGGCCAGTGCCTCGGCTATCGCCACCCGTTTTTCAGCATCTGCAAGCCGCTCTTTCAGAGCCTCAACTTGACCATGTAAAGGGGTGTTCTTGGTGGACAAGTTTCCATGTTCTTTGCCATCATCCTTTACCACCTCAACTTGCCTTGGCTGGTAAATCCTTGCCATCTCTGAGGGGTCTATTGTCCATGTTCCTTGTCCATCCTGAACACCTGAAATCTTGCCAGATTTAAGGGCTTTTTGCAGGGTTGGCCGGGAAACATCGAAGTGTTTTACCGCCTCGCGTATGGAAAGTTTGTCCACCTTTTTCACCCCTGTTCCTGCTGGTCAAATTTGGGTGATATTGCCCGGTCAATGGTGGGCAAGTCTGGCTCCATGTCTTTTAGAAACGGCTGCGAAGGTGGCGGCAGGCCGGGGCCGCCGGGTATCTGCCCCTCACTGATGCGTGGCAGGTGTCGCAGGGGGGCTTGCTGGTCGAGTTCAGCGCGGTCGGGCTGCTCCTCCTCGGACACAACTACAGCCGCACTAAACAGGCTGTAGCGCAGCCCGTCCCGTGATCCCTGCCATGCCACCCTGTCGTTGACGACATAGGCATTGGTCTGGCTGGTCGCGCCAAGTTGGCGAACCTCGATCCAGCGGCCTTCGGCCAGATCGACGATGGCGCGCCTGACGGACCGTGTGGAAAGGCCGCACAGCTTGGCGATGGTGTCCTGGCTGATGACCACGGCATTATGCTCACCGAGGTTGGCGCACAGAATGTGCATCACAGCGCTGGCAGCAGGCTTTTTTGCCAGTATCGCCCACGCCTCGTGGGCTTCCCGGTCAGTTTGAACCCAAGTGCCGAGCGGGCGCTTTGCGGGAATGGGGGGAGGCTTTGCCACTGTCTATTATCCGGCGAATTTTTCCAAATTCTGGACAGATTTGGCAGGAATGCGGCCCTTGTCAAGTTTTTGGACATAAATGGCCTCAGCATAGGACACCAGAGTCCTCTACCTCCGCTCGGCTGGCTGTCACATTCCCGGACATAAATGGCCTAAGAGGACACCAGAGTCCTCTACCCCGGACTCTGGTGTCCTATAGGGGGGAGGTAACACGCTGTTTTTCAACAATGTTTTTTTTGCCCTTCTTATGATCTTAAGGCAGGCAAAAAATGCACAGTCCGGGCGCGCTTGCGCGCCGGGGGGGAGCGCCTTTCCAAGGGGCTGGCGACCCCCCGCCTACGGACGGGCTGTGTAGTTTTTGCTTGCCATCGGACGCGAGGCCCCTTGTGGGCTGAGTGGACGATTCCGCGCATGTGCGCGCATGACGGGTGGGGGTGCGGGGGAGGGATGATGCACCGGCAACGCCCGTGGCTGGCCTCGGATTTGCTTAAAACAAGGAAGTGATAACTCTGGTTGTCAGACACCCGCATGATAACTATAGTTGTCGAATGATCGAGTTAATCCGAAGCGGAACCTTCGATACCTGGCTTTCCGGTTTGCGGGATCGCAGGGCGGTTGCGCGCATCGCTGCCAGACTGGACCGCCTTGCGGCGGGGAACCCCGGCGATGTGGAGCCGGTCGGAGAGGGTGTTTCGGAGCTGCGGATCAACTACGGGCCGGGCTACCGGGTGTATTTCATCCAGCGCGGGCCGGTTCTCGTGATCCTGCTTTGTGGCGGCGACAAGTCCACGCAGAGCAAAGACATCAAACAGGCCAAGGTGCTGGCCGCAGAGTGGAAGGGCTAAGCGATGCCGGAAGAAAAATTCGCCCGCTATGATTCCGCCGACTACCTCAAGACCGAGGAAGACATTGCGGCCTATCTCGAAGCGGTCATGGAAGATGGCGGCGACGATCCCGCCTATGTTGCCCGCGCCCTTGGGGTGGTTGCCCGCGCCCGGAACATGACCGCGCTGGCCCGTGAGGTTGGCATGAGCCGGGTGGGGCTGAACAAGGCGCTGTCCGGGGATGGCAACCCTACGCTGTCCACGGTGATGAAGGTCGCCAAGGCGCTCGGGCTGAAAGTCTCGATCCAGCCCGGCGCGTGAGCTGTCATTCCCCGGCTGGCTGTGTCGGTGGCGAAACCATGAAGATGCAGTATCGGCTTCCGTCCCGCTGATCGGCGAATTCGCCGCCTGCCGTTCGGCAGTAGATGCTTGGATACTGTCCGAAGGCTTTGGCATCGGCACGGCCTTGGAGCCAGAACACGGCCAGCGCGCCGATAAGCGCCCCTGCGGCCCCGATCGAGGCCAGCCAGACCCAGAACCCGCCGAACCAGCGCCATGCCTCTCTGCGGGCCTCTCCTGCGGCCTGTGAGAGGCTCTTGGCCGTTTGGAGGATCTCGGCATGGGATTCCCGGATAGCCGCTCTGGCGGCGTCCTGTGCGGCTTCTATGGCGGCGAGGTTGGTCTTGGCGGTGGCGAGCTGCAGCTGGCCTTCAAGGCGCTGTTCCAGCCGCTTTCCGGTTTGCGCCATGTTGTCGAGGCTCTGGGCGATGGTCGCGTTGAGGTGTTCGGCCTCGTCCCTGTCGAGGCTGGTGCGTTGCAGGTTCTCGATCTGGCGGCGCAGTGCGCCAATATCATCGACCAGAACCAGAAACGGATCGGTGTTGCCGCTCATGCCTCACCCGCCCCGGCGCTTTGCGCCCTGGCATCGAGGTCGGCCAGCAGTCCGGCGATTTCCTTCTGGTCCACGTCCCGGGTTGCGTTCTTGCGTAGGGTGGATGCCAGCCATTTGGAAATCTTGGGGTCTTTCAGTGCCTCGGTGGTGACGATGGCGCCGACGATGATCTTTCGGCGGGTGTCGCTGGCTTTCTGACGGGTTTTTAGCCGCGCCAGCTTCGCTTGCGCATCTGCAATCTGCTGGTCGATGGTGCGCGCCATTCTTCCGCCCTTCCTCGTTACAACCGTTGAATTTGTGCCGCGTAGTGGATAGCGTGTCAAACACGAAGTGCCCACTTATACAAACGCTGCGCGTTTGTGTGGGCAAAGGGGCAACTGCATTCCCCTTTGAACCCCAAGCAAGAGCGCGCGGAAATGGCGATCTACCACCTTCGGGCTACGATGATTTCTCGCTCCGCTGGGCGCAGCGCCACGGCGGCAGCGGCCTACCGCGTGGGCGAACGGATCGAGGATCACCGCACCGGGCTGACCTTCGATTACCGTGCGCGCGGTGGCGTCGATCACGTCGAAACCCTCGCCCCGGCCAATGCGCCCGCATGGGTGCAGGATCGGTCGGCGTTGTGGAACGCGGTCGAGGCGGCAGAGACCCGGAAGAATTCGCAGGTCGCCCGCGAAATCCGGGTGGCCCTGCCCGCCGAGCTGGACCACGGGCAGCGCGTCGAGCTGGTGCGCGAGTTCTGCCAGCGCGAGTTCGTGGCCCGTGGCATGGTGGCTGACATCGCTCTTCATGCGCCGGGGCGCGAAGGCGATGATCGCAACC
>NZ_CP070369.1:300000-460652 GCF_016919705.1 Paracoccus methylovorus | reverse complement strand
TAGCGATTACGAAAGGGCCCGCGATTATCTGCAGGCGCTCGAACTGTATTACGGCGGCAAGCAAAAGACGATGGCGGCGCGGCTCGAGGTGTCCGAGGCATGGCTGTCCCGCTATCTCTACCTTGCGCGTCTGCCGCAAGTCGTGGTCGAGGCATGGCCGCAGATCACCGAGATCAAGGAGCTTCACGCGCGCAGCGTGCGGCCGCTTTTACAGGATGCCGAGGACAAGGTGCTTGCCGAAGCCGCCAGCATTGCCGCCGAGCAAGCCCGGGCGCGGGCAGGGCAGGGCGGCTATGTGCCGGTGCCCAAGGTGCTGGCGCGGCTCAAGACTGCTGCCTATGGGACCGTCCCTGTCGAAGCGGGTGCCGCCGAGAACACCGGCGGTGTCACCGTCCAGCGACGCGGCAAGAAGATCAGGCTGGAGTTTCCGGCTACGATTGCCGAGGGCGATCTGCGCGCGGCTCTGGACGATTTTCTTCGCCAGCAGTTCGGTGGGTAAGGAAATTGCCAATTGGCAATATCTGGAACATTTGCAGAACAAAGACAAAGGCCACGATGCCGTGTCCTACCCTGCGCACAATATTTTCCTGATATTTCAGTAGATTGAGCTAACGAATGCAGGCGCCTGTCGCCTGTGTTCAGCTTGCCCCCCCTTCTGGGACTTTAAGGATATATTCGTGCATTTTGATTGCGTCTTCGATGTTTTCGAATGTGTAGAGGTTTCCGCGGTCGAGGACGGCGCCCATGTTGCACATTTTGCGGATCATTCCCATCGAGTGGCTGACGACGACGGCGCTGGAGCGGGCCATGCGCTCGGCAAAGACGCGCTGCGACTTGGCGCGGAAATTGGCGTCGCCGACGCTGGTCACCTCGTCGACCAGATAGGTGTCGAAATGGATGCCCATGGAGGTGCCCATCGCCAGCCGGGATCGCATCCCCGAGGAATAGCTGCCGAAGGGCTGGTGGTAATGCTGGCCAAGCTCGGCGAAGTCCTCGACGTAATCGACCAGCTCGGCGGTATCGACGCCATAGATGCGCGCCACGAAACGCACGTTCTGCGCCCCGGTCAGCTCGCCATGGAAACTGCCGGCGAAGCCCACGGGCCAGGAGATGGTGCCATCCGAGAGCACCCGCCCCGAGGTCGGCGAGACGGTGCCGGCGATCATCCGCAAGAGCGTCGATTTCCCCGCGCCGTTGCGGCCCAGAAGCCCGACCGAGGCGCCGGTCGGGAACACCGCGTCGATGCGGTCCGCCACCCGCGTCTCGCGCCCCTTCAGCCGATAGACCTTGGTCAGGTTTTCCAGCACGATCATGGATCTAGCGGCGGTCGCGGACGCTGTAATAGATCAGCACCATGATCGACCAGCCCGCCAGCAGCATGCCGGTGATCATCGCCCACAGCCAGGCCCGATTCGGCTGGGTCGCGCTTTGCGCCACCTTGGGCTCGATATGGGCGGCCAGATAGCGCGCCTGGCGCTGCGCATCGGCCAGCGCCGTTTCATAGGCGATGCGGGCCGAGCGATAGGCGCCCTCGGCGAATTCGCGGTCCACGGCCAGCTTTTCGTATTCCGCCATCAACTGGGCATAGCTTTCGCCCGCCGGCCCCTGGCCCTCGGCGCCGAACTTGGAGCGCTCGGCGTCGATCAGCCGGCGCAGCGCGTCGATCTTTTGCTGGGACTGGGTCACGCGGTGGTCGGTGGGCTGGGCGTTGTCCAAAAGTAGGTCGTGGGCGACCAGCACCTCGGCCAGCTGCGCCTGCAACCCGCTCAGCACCCCCATCTGCCCGGCAAGGTCCGCCTGCGGGTCGACGATCTGCGAGCGCATGCGGAATGCGGTCATGGCCTGGCGCGTCTCGGTCAGTTCGGTGCGGGCCTTGTCCAGCTCGCCCTTGGCCAGCCGCGTGGCATCGCCCTGGGCGATGGTCGACAGCTCATTGATCTTGTCCGAGCTTTCCTGGAACACGGCGGCGGCGATGGCCTGGGCGTCCTGGGGGGTAAAGGCGCTGACCTTCAGCGTGATCAGCTGGGTGGTGCTGTCGTAAAGCACCTTGACCTGGCGCTGCCAGTAATCGGTCAGGTCCTCGATATGGGCCTCGGGGTTGAAGGCAAAGACGAAGTCATGCGGCCAGTCGCGCGAAAAGCGCGTGCGCAGGTCCAGCCGGTCGTCGATCTTTTCGACCATGTCCTGGCTGCGGATGTATTCATAAAGGATATCGGTGTCCGATGCCCCGCCGCCGCCGGTCAGCGGCGACAGCCCGCCCAGAAGGTCGATCGAGGGGGTGGATTGTTCCTGGCGCACCGAAAAGCCGACGCTCGAGACATATTGGTCGCTGGCGCGCAGCCACAGGTAGCCGGCCCAGATCAGGCTGGGCAGCATCACCAGGACCAGGAAAGAGCCCAGGATCAGCCAGTGCCGGGGCTTTGGCTCGGCGATGGCGGCGGGCGGGCGCAGCGGCTGGGCGGGGACGACCCGGGGACGGGCCAGCGCCTTGCCGCCGGCTTTTGCCGCCGGCTTCGCTACGGCTTTCGCCGTGGGTTTTGCCGCGGGTTTTATTGCGGGCGGGCTCAGGGGCCGGACCGGGATCGGCTGGCCCTGCGGGCGCAGCGCCGGCGGCTTGGCGCTGTCCGCCGGGCGGGGCGGGGGCGCGGCCTGATCCGGCTGCGCGTCCTGCGGCCCGGGGTCTTGCGGCCCGGGGCCTTGCGGCAGCGGGTCTTTCGGCGGGTCTTTCGGCAACGGATCTTTCTGGGGGGCCTGCTGCGGCTCCGGGGGTTTTTCCTGCCCGGCCGCGGGCGGCCTGGCGCCCAGTCCCTGCTGGCCCTGGAACGGGCGCTGCGCGCCGGCGGGTGGCTGCGGGGACGCCGTAGGGGTTGCTTGTGCTGCGGCCGGCGCGGCTTGCGGCGCGGCAGCCTGCGGCTTCGATGCGCTAGCAGCCGCCTGCGGGGCGGGGGCGGGGGTTGCGTCGGATGTCGGGGCGGCTTGGCTTTGCTGCCCGCCGACCGGCTGGGCCGGCTGGCCGGCCTTGCCGCCGACCGGTGTGGAGGGAGTGTTCACGGGCAGGTGCGCTTTCGCTGGTTTACCTTTCGGGCGCAGTTGTTACATATTGCCAGCCGTCCCGACCAGTGTTTGCGTTCACATGTCCGATACCGCCCCTGAAATTACCGCCCCTGAAATCCGCCCACCGCTGCGGCCGGCCCGCAATGGCCCCCGGATGCGGATGCCGCGCACCGTGATGGCGCTGATGCTGCGCGAGATGGCCACCACTTATGGCCGCTCGGCCGGCGGCTATATCTGGGCGGTGCTCGAGCCGGTGCTGGGCGTGGCGCTGTTGACGGTGTTGTTCAGCCTGGCGCTGCGCAGCCCGGCGCTGGGGTCGAACTTTCCGCTGTTCTATGCCACCGGCTACCTGCCCTTTGCCATGTTCAACAACCTGACCAACAAGGTCGCCAGTTCGATCCGCTACTCGCGGCCGTTCCTGGCCTATCCCAGCGTGACCTTTATCGATGCGCTGCTGGCGCGGGTGATTCTGAACGTGCTGACCCATATCGCGGTCATCGCCATCGTGATCGGCGGCATTTTCGTCGCCTTCCAGCTGCCCGGTCCGGTCGACATGGCCCTGGTCTTCGAGGCGCTGCTGCTGGTGGCGCTGCTGGCCACCGGGGTGGGGACGCTGAACTGCTATCTGATGACCGCCTTCCCGATCTGGGAGCGGGTCTGGCATATCCTGACCCGGCCGCTGTTCCTGATCTCGGGGGTGTTCTTTCTCTACGACCAGATGCCCGCCCGGGCCCAGGACCTGCTGTGGTACAACCCGCTGATCCATTGCGTCGGCCTGATGCGCAGCGGCTTCTACCCCACATACGAGGCAACATATGTCAGCCGGACATATGTCGTCACCATCGCCCTCACCCTCCTCCTCGCAGGTCTCGCTCTCCTCGAAAAATACCATAAAAAAATGCTCGAACGTTAAGATCGCAGAGGTGCTGGCCTGTGCGGCTAAGGTGAAATGATGCGGTTTTCGGCCAATCTCGGCTTTCTTTGGGCGGATCTGCCGCTGCCGCAGGCGATTCGCGCTGCCGCTTGTGCGGGTTTTGACGCCGTCGAATGCCATTGGCCGCACGAGGTGCCGCCCGAACAGGTGGCGGCCGAACTGCGCGAGACCGGGTTACCGATGCTGGGCATCAACACCCGGCGCGGCAATCCGGGCGAGAATGGCCTGTCCGCGCTGCCCGGCCGCGAAGCCGAGGCCCGGGCCGAGATCGGGCGCACGCTGGATTATGCCGCTGCCATCGGTTGTCCTGCGGTCCATGTCATGGCGGGCTTTGCCGAGGGGCAGGCGGCCGAGCGGGCGTTCCGGGCCAATCTGGACCATGCCTGCCGGCTGGCGCGGCCCCTTGGCATCACCATCCTGATCGAGCCGCTGAACCGTTACGATGCGCCCGGGTATTTCCTGACCGGCTCGGATCAGGCGGCGCGGATCATCGAGGCGGCCGGGCATGACAATCTGCGGCTGATGTTCGATTGCTACCATTTGCAGATTATGGAGGGCGATATTTCCCGCCGGCTGCGGGCGCATCGCGACATCCTTGGTCATGTCCAGATCGCCTCGGTTCCCGACCGCGGCGCCCCGGATCGGGGAGAGCTGGACTATCGCCACATCTGCGCGGTTCTGGAAGATCTGGGTTGGACGCGGCCCATCGGTGCGGAATATCGGCCCGACCGGCCCACCGACGAAACGCTGGGCTGGTTGCATGAACGCCGGCTGGTTGCGAAACAGGCCCGCGTTGGGTGACGCGGTCAGCCAGGCTGGCGATAGACCCAATGTTTGGACACCAGAAAGATCATTGCCGAAATGATCGCCGTTACCCCGATCTGGGCTGGAAACAGCGGCGCGTGCAACCCGTCCACCAGCGCCGCCATCAACAGCGAGTTCGAGGCCATCGCCGTCAGATGCATGGTGATGAACCGCAACATGCTGCGGATATTGGGCGGCCCGGCCCGAAAGGTCAGCCAACTTTGCAGCGCATAATTATAGACCATGCTGATCGCATAGCAGACCGAGGTCAGCGCGATGATGCTGTCGATGCGGTCCTGAAAGACCCAGAGCAACAGGAAATACAGGCCCGTCGAAGACGCCCCGACCAGCACGAAGCGAAAGATCTGCCACAGGTCCGGCCTTGTCCCGCTCAATCCGCCGCTCTTTCGAAAAGGGTGCCGAATTCGCCCTGCATTGCCACCTGATAATCATCGGCCATGTACAGGTGCAGGGCGGCAAGCGCGGGTTTATCCGCTGGCTCTGCCTGCGCCTGTGCCAAAGCCGGATCGAGGATCAGGATGAACCGGGGTTGGTGCGTGTTCAGGCCGGCGCGGATCTCGGCCATCCAGTCGTCGTAAAGCGGGAAGTCGGGGCGGATCAGCTCGATCGCGGGGGTGATGAAGCGATGCGCCGGCAGCCTTTGGGCCAGATAGGGGATCTGATAAGCGGTGCCGTATTGAACCATCCGGTCCTGCGGCGCGCTTTGGCTGCGGATGATCTGGACCATGCGGGCCTGATCGGCGGCGGAAATATCATAGCCGCCCGTCACTGGGGAAATCCCATTGCTGCGGAAATCGCCGAGCAGATGGGCATTGCCGGCCAGCTTGGCCCCTGTGCCTGCAACCACCAGCAAGGCCATGGCCAGCAGCGCGCCGCCAAAAGCCCCTTGGCGCCATGGGCTTGTCGCGCCGCGCATTCTTTCGAAAACCTGATCCAGCGCCACGGCGGTCAGCATCACCAAAAGCGGCAGGAAGCCCGCAATGTGGTAGCCGAACCCCTTTCCCTGCACGAAATAGGACAGCATGATCGCAGCCGCCAGACCCAGCACCAGCGGATAACCGATGCCACGGTCGCGCATGATCCACAGGCCCAGCCCGACCAGCCCGCATAGCGTCAGCCAGTGCCACCATTGCGTGAACAGCACGACCAGCGTCTGCACCATGTCCATGGGCGCTTCATCGGCATAGACCTGCGAAGTGAACAGCACCGATTGCTGATACCAGTCGTCCAGATTGCCGACTGCCAGCGCCCATGTCACGACCGCCAGCACGACCAGCGCGAAGCCCGCCGCAATTGCCGCCAGCCGTGCCCCCGGCCCATGGCGGCGCGGCTGCTGGACCCATGTGCGCGGCATCGCCTCTAGGATCAGCAGACCGGCCAGCACGGACAGATAGGTGGGGCGGATCATTACCGCGCAGGCGACCAGCAGTCCGGCGCAGAACAACGCCCACCGTTCGCGGCTTGCGGGCACCAGCATGGCGCAGCAGGCGATGATCAGCAGGCCCATCGCAACGATGTCGCGCTGCCCTGCCATCCACCCCCCGGCGGTGACATAGATCGGTGGGTAAAGCACCAGCGCGATCACCGGCGCCAGCCGGAATCCTGCCCGCCACAGGAATACCGCCGCAGCGATGGTTGCCGCCTGCATCAGCAGGAAATCCGCAAGATGCCAGGCCCATGGGGCGGCCCCGAACAGCCGGACCGCTGCCAGATGCAGCAGCATTCCGCCCGGCCAGTTCATGTCGAAACTGCCCGCGTAAAACGGATGTCCCTGCGTGGCCATCCAGCCCATATAGTCGAACTGCGCCTGATCCGGCGAAGGCTCGACCTTCAGGTAAAGCACGCACAGGATTGGGGCAGACAGCAGCCACAGCCCGATCATCGCGCGGCGAAACAGCGCCGGGCCGCGGCTTGCGAAAGTATAGGAGGGGGACAGCACGGACATGGGTGCGCTCCTTCAGGCTATGCCGCTGCGGGCCATGGTGGCGACCCGGGAAATCCCGGCGACCAAAGAGGTCGCCTGCCAGTCGCGCGGCAATGCCGAGGGCAGAAAGCTCATGTCGCGCGTGTTCGAGGGATGGGGATCGAATTGCAGCAGCAAGGGCCGCTCAACCCGTTCCCGGACCCGCTCGATCACCTCAAAGACCGAAGCCGACCGCCCCCTTGCCAACAGCAGGGTTTGCATCGTTGGGGCATTTGCGGGATGGGCGATCTGGCGGGCGATGTAATGGCCGATGTCATCGGCCAGAACATAATCGCGCAGCGTGTTCGGATTGCCCGAGATCCGTGTCGTCCTGCCGCTAAGTCCGTTCGACACCAGCGCCGTAACCAGACCCACGCGTTTCGTGCGGGTGGTGCCATAGACCGAACTGGGCCGATAGACATAGCGGCGGTCCAGCATCCCGGCGCCGGCCAAGGCTTGTTCCTGCATCAGCTTTCCCATGCCATAGTGGCGCAGCGGCCGGGGTTGGCTTTCGATGGAGCAATGGGTCTGGCTTTCGAACAACCCCCCGGCCGAGCTTATCAGGTGGAAATCCACCTGCCGGTCGCGGCGCAACTCTTCGGCCATGCGGATCAGTTCGGCGAGCAGGGCGGTTTCCTGCCGCATCTCGGCGTCGCCTGCGGCAAAGCCGCTTTGGCCGCCGGTCCAGACCACGGCAACCCTGCATCCGTCCGGCAGCGCCTCGCATATCGCCGCCCTCTGTGTCTGGCGCAGCGCGGCGTCGTGCCAGTCATAGGCAATTTCCCGGCCCTGTGCCGCAAACCGCAATCGCAGGGCCCGATCCACGGCGCTGCCGATCAGCCCAAGGCCGAACAGCGTTACCAAGACCGGTTCCTTGCCGTCGATCTGCAAAAGCTTCATCGCGGCAAATCCGTGCGGGTTTCAAACCATTGCGCCACAGGTGCGTCACCCGAGCGATCTATGGTGAAAAAGGTCGGCTTGCCGTGCACCTTAAGAACAAGCGACGAAAGATATTGCAGCACGATACCCAGCATAAAGGCCGAAAGTCCGCCAAAGAACATGATGGCCAAAAACAGCGAGGTCCAACCCCGGACCAGTATCTCGGTCGGGTAAAGCAGCTTGATGGTCAGGAAATAGATCGACGCCAGAACGGAAACGACCATTGCGATCAATCCAAGAATGGCGCCCATCCTGAGCAATTTGATCTGGCTGGAGAATATCATTCTCCATGCATGCGAAAAAAGCGTCTTGAGGCTATAGCCGCTGCGGCCGGTTCGGATATATCTTTCGTCCTTCATATTCACGCGGATCGAACGCACGCTTTGCGTGAACCAGCTTAGCGTGATGTCCAGATAGGTGTCGTGCGAACAGACGCTGGCGGCCGCCCGCGCCACAGGACCCCGGATCAGCCGAAAACTGTTGAAGCTGGAGAGGCTGGGGTTATCGGTCAGCCATTGCATCAAGCGTTTGAAACTGCGCGATGACAGGTCGCGGATCGCCGCGTCATGCACGGTCGAGGTCGGGTTGGCATAAACGATATCGGCATGGTCCGTGACCGCCTTGCGCAGCATTTCGGTGATGACTTCGGGCCGGTGTTGCAGGTCCTCGTCCATCGTGACGACCCAATCGCCGGCGCTGTGCAGGATACCGACGATGGTTGCCGGATGCTGGCCGAAATTGCGCGACAGGTGCAGTGGCACGATCCAGTCATGCACCTGACCCAGCCGGTCGATCTTGGCGGCGGAATCGTCGATGGCGGCGTCGTCGACGAAAATGACCTCGGCCAGGAAAAACGGGGTTTCCTGTTCCTGCCATTGACGTCTCAGATCATCCAGCGCCGCCACCAGCGGCTCTACATAATCGCTGCCGCTATATATCGGCACGACAATGCTGACCATGATACCGTGTGATCCAGAAATATCCGACATATCCGCATGGCCCAGAGTTTTCGCTTCAACATGGTGTATTCGTTTAAAACACGGATGAATTATTTGGCTGCGAGTGCTGTCGCGGGCACCACTTTATAAAGGCTGGCGGCGCGAAAGCCGCCAACGATCATAAAGCTTGCATTTCTGTATATTTCTATTGCGATCAAGTGCTTTAGATGACCTGAGCCTGCCCGCATAAATGATAAAAAACAAGCATTTTGTGGCTTGTAAGATAATCGCGCGAAACAACCTCTGCGGGTTTTATCCTTGTTGCCCAACCTGCTTGCATTGGCGCGGCCGGATGGGGATGATTGCGGCCAATCGCGTTGCAGATTCCGGCCTTGGCGCCGGCAGGTCAGAAGTTTCAGGTTAGGAGAATCATGTTTTTACCCCTGCGCCCCCTTGCGGCCATCGTTGCGCTGGCTTTGACCGGGCTGTCGGTGGCCCAGGCCGACGATTTCAACTCCTACCCTCCCAATGCTGCTGATCAAAGCCCGGCCTTTGCCGGTCAGACACGGGCCGCGGTCATCCCGCAGGCGCCTCGGCTGATGCGCACTCCGCTGATCGAAGGGCTGCAGCACCCATGGGGAATGGCGCTTTTGCCCGATGGCGGGATGCTTGTGACCGAAAGGGTGGGGGCGCTGCGGCTTTATCGCGACGGCACGCTCTCGCCGCCGATCAAGGGCCTGCCCGAGGTCGATGCCCGCATTCAGGGTGGCTTGCTGGACGTGGCCGTTGCGCCCGATTTTGCCACCACGCGGCAGGTTTGGTTCACCTTTTCCGAACCGCGCGGCAACCGTGAAAACGGCGTGGCGGTCGGAACCGGCCGGCTGTCGCAGGATGGCTTGGCGCTGGAAGAGATGCGGGTGATCTTCAGCCAACAGCCGGGTGTCGAATCGCCCCATCACTTCGGATCGCGGCTGGTCTTTGGTCCTGACGGCTATCTTTATGTCACCACCGGCGACCGCGGCATCCCGCCCGATGACCCCGTATCCCAGGATCTGACCCATCATCTGGGCAAGGTCCTGCGGCTGGACCCCGCGACGGGTGAGGCCGCCCCCGGCAATCCCTTTGCCGAAGGCGAGGCGAGGCCCGAGATATGGTCCTATGGTCATCGCAACATTCAGGCCGCAGCCCTTGACCTGCAAGGCCGGCTTTGGACCGTCGAACACGGCCCCATGGGTGGGGATGAGCTGAACCGGCCCGAGGCGGGGCGCAATTACGGCTGGCCGGTCATCAGCTATGGGCTGGACTATGACGAAAGCCCGATCGGGCAGGGGTTGACCAGTCAGGATGGAATGGAGCAGCCGGTTTATTACTGGGACCCGGTCATCGCCCCCAGCGGCATGGTGTTCTATGACGGCGCGATGTTTCCCGAATGGCAGGGCGACGCCCTGATAGGCGGTCTGCGCGTCGAGGAAGTGGTGCGGCTCAAGATCGAGGGCGACCGGGTGGTCGGCGAACAGCGCCTCGCATCCGGGATCGGGCGGGTGCGCGATATCGAAATCGCCCCCGACGGTGCCTTGCTGGTGCTGATCGACGACGATCCCGGGCAGTTGATCCGCCTGTCTCGGCGCGGGACGACACCCCAATAGGGGCTTGGCCCGCGCCCCGCCGGTCGATCCAAGAGGCTTGAAAAGAAATAAATAATAGCCATCTTGACTGGCGGGGCCTTTGCCCCTGTCGGATTTGCAGAAATAAGGGGGTCGTCTTGGAAAGCTTCGGCTTGGTCAGATTCGCCATGCGTCTTGAACAGGCGCTTGGCTTGCCCCGGCCCCGTTGACACGCAAGGCGTGAACGGCAGGCCGGGGTGAGGTGAATCCAGCCCGTTTTTCCAAGAGGTTCTGTCATGCTACGCGCCTTCCTGCCGGCGGTTTGTCCGCATTGCGGAGAAGACGTACCCCGGGCCGCTGCCCGGCGATGTCCGATCTGCCGCTCTCCGTTTTCGTTGCCGTTCCCGATTCCCGAACAGCGCCGCATTCCGCGGCGGCCGGGTGGCAAAGGGGGCGATGATGGGGAAAGATGAAGCCCCGGGGCCCATGTCGTTGTGGCGAATGGCGGCGGCCGTGGCGGCCGCCTTGGCCATCGCCACGGTCGCCGAACCGCTGGCGCGGCGCTATCCCGACCTGTCGGCCTTGCAGCTTTGGGCGGGGCCGCTGCGCAATGCCGGGCTTTCGGTGGCGTGCTTTGCGGGTGCCAGCCTTGCCCACGGCATTGCCGCCCGGCGGCTGTTGCGGCGCAAAAAGGGCCGGCGTCCGGTGCCCAAGGTTTTGCTGGACCTGCTGTGGTTCGTGCTGTTGGCCGTCGCCACGCTGGCCAGCCTGTCGTTGTTTTTCCGGCAGGACATGTCCGGGTTCCTGACCGGATCGGGACTGGTGCTGGCGGTGCTGGGCTTTGCCATCCGCAATGTCCTGGCCGACGTGTTTTCCGGGCTGGCGCTGGGGATCGAGGCACCGTTTCGCATTGGCGACTGGGTGCGGATCGAGACCTTGGCCGAGGGTAGGGTGCAAGAGATCGGCTGGCGCACCACCCGGCTGGTCAGCCGCGACAGCACCTATGTGATCTTGCCCAACAGTCAGATCTCGGCCCGGCGGATCACCAACTTCAGCGCGCCGCGTCAGGAATACCGCGACCATGCCGAACTGACCCTGCCCGCCGATCTGCCGGTGGCCGAGGCGCGCCGGCTGATCGCCGAGGCCGCCGCCACGGCGCGGACGATCTCGGGCGGCAAGCCGCCCGAGGTGCAGGTAACGGAATACGGCCCCACCGGCATCACCTATCGGGTGAAATACTGGGTACCCCAGCACGACCGCGAGCTGGCCTGCCGCAACGAGGTGTTCAGCCTGATCGACGCCGCGTTGCGCCAGCAGGGCATCCGGCTGGCGGCCGGCCCGAAACCCTGCGACGAGTGCTAGGACATGGCCAGCGCGGGCAGGGGGGTCGCATGCGTCGGGTCGATCCGCCCGATATCGGCCGAGGCCAGATAGATGTGGTGAAAGGCGTCGACCCGCCCGCCGATCAGCTGGATGTCGTCGCGTCGCCATTGCCAGGGCTGGGCGTCCAGCACGCGCTCGAAGGATTCCGAGGCGGTGGCCGACCAGAAGGCGGCGATCCCGTCAGGGCGCAGCGCCTTGCGCAGAACCGCCAGCCCACTGTCGCCGTAAAGCCGGCCATTCGACTGACGCACGGTGAAATCCGGCCCGTTGTCGGTATCCATCAGGATCACGTCAAAGGCAGCGCGATGTTCCAGCAACACCTCCATCACATCGGCGACCCGCAGATCAATACGCGGATCGCACAGCGGATGGTCGGCAAGATGGCCGATCCGGTCGCGGTTCCACTGGGCGATCTCGGGGATCAACTCGCAAACCGTGACCTCCGAGGTGGGGCTCAGCAGTTCCAGCGCGGCGCGCAGGGTGAATCCCATGCCCAGCCCGCCGATCAGCACGCGCGCATCGTGGCGACCATGCAGGCGCAGGCTAAGCTCGGCCAGAACGGTTTCGGACTGGTGGTTGATGTTGGACATCAGCTCCAACCCGTTGAAGCGGATTTCGTACAGGGCGCCGCGTTGGCGCAGCAGGATTTCGTCGCCCGCCGCGGTGTCGGCGCGGGCCAGGGTGTTCCAGATGGACATGATCTATTCCCGACATCGGGCAGGCCATGGCCCCCCGGTGGTTGCTTGACGGTTTCGGATGATGACCTTGGGTTGCCCGGCGTTCAGCGCGCGGACAACCCCGGAACATTGTTGGCCCTGAAACCGATCAGCAGCGGAAAGATCGCCGAAGGATGCGCAAGGCGGGGTCGCGGCGCGGGGCCGCAATCCTTGTGCAATCCATCGGGTCGCATCGAGCGCATCCTGATTATGCCGCCGGGCTGACCGGATCGGCCCGTTCGACCGTCAGGACCGTCAGTTCGCGCGTTTCGCCGGCACGGGTGTCCCATGTAAAGCGCGCACCGGCCCGCAGGCCGATCAGCGCCACGCCGATCGGTGTCAGCACCGAGGCCCGTCCGGCGGCGATATCGGCATCCTCTGGCCAGACCAGTACGACGGTCTGCTCGCGTCCCATGGTTTCGTCGCGGAAGGTGACGGCGCTGCCGATGGCTGCGACATCTGCGGGCATCCGCTCGGGGGCCAGCACGCGGGCGCGGGCCAGTTCGGTCAGCAGCCGGTCGGCAAGGTCGGGATTGCGCGCCAGCGAACCTTCGGCAAGGCGTTCGAGCCGGTCGAGCGTGTCGCTGGTTATGGTGACCGGCGGTCGCGGTGTTCTGGCCATGTCGGCTCCTTCAAATCATTAAATGCCTTGCCATGGCCGCCATGCGGCCGGTCGGGCGTTTGGTTGGCTGGATCAGAAAAATCCCCGGGGGGAGGTCAGCGCAAAGACGCCTCTGCCCGGGGCAGAGGGCGCATCAGCAGCAAACCGGTATGAAACCGGCCCCTGCGAGGGGAAAGTTGCGCAATCATGACCACACTCTATCCGCGCCGCCGCGCCGAGTCGAGAGAGGGGGCGAAAACCGGCCTTTTGCCGGAAAAGGGGGCATTGCCGCTTTGGGGTCGGACCCGTCCAGGCCGTGCGGCATGTCGCAGGGACTTGACCCGTGCCGGCGGCAGGACTATTGGCGCTGCCATGATCTGCAAGGCCAAAGCTTTCACGAAACGCTATTACCCGCTGCCCTGAGCAGCGGAATGCCTTGCCATGCCACCGCTGTCCTGTCGCCAGCGGTCGTGCATTCGGAACCAACCTGACCTCTGGCGTCGCTCTTTTTCCAAAGGATCGTCCCATGTCCCCCCTGCCTTCCGTGCTGATCTTTGGCTTTGGCGCCTTTGGCCGCCTGATCGCCAGCGCCGTTTCGCCCCATCTGGCGGTTGCCGTCAGTGACCCCGATCCCGCCGCGCAGGCACAGGCCCGCCTTCTGGGTCATGCCGTGGTCGGACCCCAGCAGGCGGGTCGCTTTGACGTGGTGGTGCTGGCGGTTCCGGTTCCGGCGCTGGGGGAGTGCCTGCACCGTCTGGCGCCACATCTGCGGGCCGGGCAGGTCGTAACCGATGTCTGTTCGGTCAAGCAGGGGCCGGCCGGGTTGATGGCGCAGATCCTGCCTGCAGGGGTTCAGATCCTGGCTTCGCATCCGCTGTTCGGGCCGCAAAGCATGCCCGCAGGCGTCGCGGGGGGCCGGGTGGTGCTGTGCCCGGTGCGGGGAACGGGATGGCGCCGGATCGCGGCTTTTTTGCGGCGGGTACTGGGGCTGAAGGTCATCGTCACCACGCCCGAAGAGCATGACCGTCAGGCCGCGCTGACGCAGGGGCTGACGCATCTGCTGGCACGGGCCATGGCCGGGTTTCAGCCGCATCCGCTGATCCGCACCCGCAGCTTTGATCTGCTGGCCGAGGCGCTTGAGATGGTGGCCGCCGATGCACCCGAGGTTTTCGATGCGGTGACCTGCGGCAATCCGCATGTTTCGGTTATCCGCGACAGGTTCGTCCAACTGCTGGCCCAGCCAGCGTTGCCGGACGCGGGGCAGGGGGGCGACATCCGCGCGTAAGGTGCGCGCGTGGCTGACTTGGCTGCTATTGCGTCTCGATCGTGGCCAGATAGTGGCGGACGCCTTCACCCCGGTCGCCCAGCCATGCCTGACTGTCGTCGCGCAATTCGGGTGGTTCCAGCCAGCCCGGCTCGATCCCGGTCATGTCGGGCAGTTGATGCGCGATGCCTTTGTGGCAGTCGATGCAGGTCTTTTGCCCCGAGATCAGATAGCGTTCATGGATTTCGGCCGCGCGGCGGGTCTGCTTGGTGAAATCCATCGCCACCGCGGCATGGCAATTGCGGCATTCCAGTGAATCATTGGCCTGAAGCCGCGCCCATTCGTGTTGGGCCAGTTCCAGCCGGTGCTCCAGAAACTTTTCGCGGGTGCTGATGGTGCCGAAGATCTTGCCCCAGACTTCTTTCGAGGCCTGCATCTTGCGGGCGATCTTGCGGGTCCAGTTATGCGGCACATGGCAGTCGGGGCAACTGGCCCTGACGCCCGAGCGGTTCGAGAAATGGATCGTCGGCATCAGTTCTTGATACACGTTGTCGCGCATCTCGTGGCAGCTTGTGCAGAATTTCTCGGTATTGGTGACCTCAAGCGCGGTGTTGAAGCCGCCCCAGAAGATCACGCCGAATATAAAGCCGCCCAGTGTCAGAAACCCAAGACTGAGAAAGCTGCTGGGCCGGCTGATGATGCGCCAGAACCACGTGACCCGGCCCCAGACCCAGCGGATGATCCCCCTCATGTCACGGGCTCCCCAAGCGAAGGTAGGGGCCGCGGAAATTGTTGGGCACCAGCGGTTTCACATCGGTCTGCGGGACATGGCAGGCGGTGCAGAAATAGCGGCGCGGCGTCACGTCGGTCAGCACCTGCCCGTCGCGGTCCTGAAAATGCGTGACGCTGATCATCGGCGCGCCCGAGCCTTCGGTATATTCCGGCTTGTGGCATTCCATGCAGCGGTTGGTGTGCAGGGTCAGTTGATAGCCGTCGATGGCATGGGGGATGATGGGCGGCTGTTCGGGATAATTGCGCATCCGGCGCACATCGTCGGTGATCGGGCGGCCCAGCGGCGGAACCTGCCCCTGAACCATGGGCTCGGGCCAGCCGGTAAGCGGCGGTATGATCTGGATCGCCGGTTCGGCCTGCGACAAGGCCGTGCCGACCAATGCGACAACTGCCAGCCCGGCCATGGCGGCGGGGCGGATCAGACGGAGAGGATCTTGACCGCGCATTTCTTGAAATCCGTCTGTTTGGAGATGGGATCCGTGGCGTCCAGTGTCACCCTGTTGATAAGCTTGCTGGCATCGAACCACGGCACGAAGATCACGCCGCGCGGCATTCGGTTTCGTCCGCGCGTGTCGATCCGGCAGCGGATATCGCCCCGGCGCGACACGATGCGCACCTCGGTCCCCTGGTTGAAGCCCATGCCGCGGGCGTCCTCGGGGTTCATGAAGCAGACGGCGCCGGGAAATGCCCGGAAAAGCTCGGGCACGCGCATGGTCATCGAGCCCGAGTGCCAATGTTCCAGCACCCGGCCGGTCACCAGCCAGATATTGTATTCATCATCCGGCGATTCGGCCGGCGGCTCGTAAGGCACGGCGATGATGCGGGCCTTGTTGTCGTCGTTGCCATAGAACTGCACACCCGTTCCGGGTTCGACATATGGGTCGAACCCCTCGCGATAGCGCCAGCAGGTCTCGCGTCCCTCGACCACGGGCCAGCGCAGGCCGCGCACCTCGTGATAGGTGTCATAGGGCGCAAGGTCATGGCCGTGCCCGCGTCCGAAGGCGGCATATTCCTCGAACAGGCCCTTTTGGACGTGAAAGCCGAAATCATGCGATTCCTGATTGGCGAAATCGGGGTCCATGCCGGATACGGGAAAGCGGTCCACGACGCCGTTGCGAAACAGCACGTCGAACAGGTTTTTGCCGCGATAGTCGGGGTTGGCTGCCAGGATGTCCTCGGGCCAGACCTCGTCGGTGCTGAAGCGTTTGGAAAACTCCATCAACTGCCACAGGTCCGAGCGCGCATCGCCCGGGGCGTTGACAAGCTGGTGCCAGACATGGGTGCGCCGTTCGGCGTTGCCATAGGCGCCCTCTTTCTCGACCCACATGGCGGCGGGCAGGATCAGGTCGGCCGCCAGCGTGGTCACCGTTGGATAGGCGTCCGAGACGACGATGAAGTTTTCCGGGTTGCGATAGCCCGGCCATGCTTCGCCGCTGCTGTTGGGCGAGGCCTGCAGGTTGTTGTTCACCTGAATCCAGTAGAAATTCAGATTGCCGTCATGCAGTGCCCGGTCCTGTTCCACCGCATGCATCCCCGGCTTTTCAGGAATGATGCCTTCGGGGACACGCCATATCTCCTCGGCATGCTTGCGGTGTTCGGGATTGGTCACGGTCATGTCGGCGGGCAGGCGATGGGCGAAGGTGCCCACCTCGCGCGCCGTGCCGCAGGCCGAGGGCTGGCCGGTCAGTGAGAACGGGCTGTTGCCGGGTTCCGAGATCTTTCCGGTCAGCAGGTGGATATTATAGATCATCTGGTTGGCCCAGACGCCGCGCACGTGCTGGTTGAAACCCATGGTCCACAGCGACATGACCTTGCGATCCGGGTCGGCGTAAAGCTCGGCCAGTTGCTCCAGAAAGCCCGCCTCGACCCCGCTGAGTTCGGCCACCTTGTCCAGCGTGTATTCGCTGACCAGTTCGGTGAATTCCTCGAAGGTCGAGGGCGTGGTCGCCGCCGGGTCCTCGGCCGTGCGTGCGGCCAGTTCGCGCGGATCGTCCGGGCGCAGCCCATAGCCGATCTCGGTCGCGCCCTTCACGAAGGTGGTGTGGCGATCGACGAAATCCTGATTCACCCGGCCGGTCTGGATGATGTGATTGGCGATATAGTTCAGGATCGCCAGATCGGTGCCCGGCTTGAAGACGATGGGAATATCCGCCAGATCCGAGCTGCGATGGGTGAATGTCGACAGCACCGCGACCTTGACATGCGGATGCCCCAGCCGCCGGTCCGTCAGCCGCGTCCACAGGATCGGATGCATCTCGGCCATGTTCGAACCCCACAGCACAAATGCGTCCGCGTGTTCGAAATCGTTATAGCAGCCCATCGGCTCGTCCATGCCGAAGGTGCGCATGAAGGCATAGGCCGCCGAGGCCATGCAATGCCGCGCATTGGGATCAAGGTTGTTTGACCTGAACCCCGCCCGCATCAGCTTGGTCGCCGCATAGCCTTCGAAGATGGTCCATTGGCCGGAACCGAACATGCCAAGTGCAGTGGGGCCTTTTTCCCGCAACACGCGCTTGGCCTGTTCGGCCATGGTGTCAAAGGCCTCTTCCCAACTGACCGGGGTGAACTCTCCGTCCTTGGCATAGACCCCGTCCTTTTTGCGCAAAAGCGGCTGGGTCAGGCGGTCGGCGCCATACATGATCTTGGACAGGAAATAGCCCTTGACGCAGTTCAGCCCGCGATTGACGTCGGCCAGCAGGTCGCCATGGGTGGCGACGACGCGCCCCTCCTTGACGCCGACCATCACGCCGCAGCCGGTGCCGCAAAAGCGGCAGGGCGCCTTGGACCAGTTGATCTGCAATGATTCGACGCCGCCGGGCACAGGCTGCGCCTGCGAGGACAGCGGGATATTGGCAGCCAGCGCGGCAATCCCCGCCGCCTGCGCCTTGAGCAATTCGCGCCGTGAGATGGTCATGCCTGCGCCTCGTTCTCGTCAGCGGGAAGGATCTGTTCAAAGACCAGATTGGCCGAAAACACCCCCTCCATGACCGAGATCTGGGCCATGCGCCCGCCGATCTCGCCCACCGAGCCACCCTCCAGCACCAGGACGATCTTGGCGCCCTCGACGGCGTGGACCTCGGTTCCCGGCAGGGTGGCGAGGTGTCGGGCAAGGGCGGCCGCGTTTTCGGGCCGGGTCGTGACGATGGCGCTGGAGATGTGGATGAAGCGTGATTCGACTTCGCCGTCCCTTTTCAGGGTTCCGGTCAGAATGTCGCGTCGCTGGATGGAGGTCCTGTCTGGCTCGCGCATGGCCGCTCTCTAATGAAGGGGTCCGGGGGGTCCGAAGATGACTTGCCACATCCAGACCATGAAACCGAAGCCACCGACGATCACGACCGACAGGATCGGCCAGATCACCACGGCAAGGATGAGGAATGCGATGATTTCATCCCGTTTCCGGTGCTGGGGATGATTGGGAACTGGTGCGGAGTCGATCATTGCTGGCAACCCATGCGTGTAAACGCTTTAGTTCAGTTTCGCACAGAACCGTGAATAATCAAGGAAAGTTTCCACGCAAAAACCGTCCGGCGCAGAATATGCGCGGACAAGTCATCCGGGACCAGCCCGTGGGCGGTCATGTGGCCGGCAGGAAAATCAGGATTTATCAACAGGCTGATACATCGGAGTTTCCGCGTCGCCCGGTCCCTGCGCATGGGATTTCCTGCCTGTCCCATACGTTATGCACGTTGAAACATAACGTATCAAAGGTCAAGCGGAAACCATGCCTGCGGGCGAAAAACCCCGCACGAAAGCGGGGTTCATGCGGGGTTATCGTGCAAAGCCGCTGATCTTGGGCAGCCAGGTCGAAAGCGCAGGCACGAAGGTCAGAATCAGCAGCGAAGCCAGGGCCGCCAGGAAGAACGGCGGCAACTCCCGGATCAGTGCCGAAGGCTTTTGCTTGGTCGCAGAGGCCACGACAAAGATCAGCCCGCCCACCGGTGGCGTCATCAGCCCGAATGTCAGGTTCACGATCACCACGATGGCGAAATGATCCGCCGCGATGCCAAGGTTATAGGCGATGGGCGCCAGGATCGGCACCAGAATCATCACCCCCGGCAGCGGGTCCATGAACATGCCGAAAACCAGCAGCAGCAGGTTCACCATCAGCAAAAAGGCGATGGGCGACAGGTCCATGGCGATCACCGCATCGGCCATGGCCTGTGGCACGCCCTCGATGATCAGCACCCAGGCGAATGCGCGGGCCGAGGCCAGAATCATCAACACCGCGACCGACATGATGGCCGAGCGCAGGAACGCGCCCCACAGGTCCGTCAGGGTAAACCCGCGATAGATCACGGCGCTGGTGATGATGGCATAGAACACCGCAACCACCGAGGCTTCGGTCGGGGTGAAATAGCCGCCGCGGATGCCACCGACGATCAGCACGATCAGCAGCAGTGCCGGCAGGGCGGTAAAGGTGTTGCGGACAATCTGCCCGGCCGGCGGGCGCGGCTCAAGGCTGCGATAATTACGCTTGCGGCTGATCCACCAGTTCACCCCCGCCAGCAGGCCCGCGATCAGGATGCCGGGCAGAATCCCCGCCATGAACAGCGAGCCCACCGAGACGTTGCGGTCCTGCAAGGCATAGATGATCATGGTGATCGAGGGCGGGATGATCGGGTCGATCACCGCGACCGAGATGGTCAGAGCCCCGGCATACGCCTTGGAATAGCCGCTGCGCTCCATCATCCGGGCCATCATCGCGCCCGGCCCGGCGGCGGATGCCAGGGCCGAGCCGGAAATCCCGGCGAACAACGTCCCGGTCAGCACATTGGCATAGCCCAGGCCACCGCGCAGGTGCCCCACGAATTGCGAGGCAAAGCGCAACAGCATTCGCGAGATTGCGCCGGTGGACATGATCTCGGCCGCAAGGATGAAAAACGGCACCGCCAGCAGCGGAAAGCTGTCCAGACCTGTGAACATTTCCTTTACCACGACGACCAGCGGATAGCGGCCCGAAAGGCCCACTGCCGCAAAGGCGGCCATCGCCAAGGCAAAGGCGATGGGAATCCCCATGATCATCAGGATCAGGAAGGCGGCGATCAGGATCTCAACCAAGGGCGGCCTCGTCGGAATGTTGCAAGCCCGCGCGCAGATATTGCGGCGCAATCAGCGCAAGGTGGATGATCATCAGCGCGAAACCGGCTGGCATCGCGGCATAGATCCATTTCATCGGGACCTGCAGTGCCGCCGACCGCTGGATCGACATCCGGTTCATATAGTCGATGCCGACCCAGACCATGAAGCCGAAGAATGCGAACAGAACCAGCAGGATAACCAGCCGCAGGATGCGCTGGCCCCTGTCGGGCATCGCATCCTGGGCGTTGGTGATGGCGGCATGGGCGCCGTGGCGCAGCGCCAGACCGCTGCCCAGGAAGGTCAGCCAGATCATCGAATAACGCGCCACCTCATCGGCCCATGTCAGTGAGTTGCCGGTCAGATACCGACCGGCGACGTTCCAGCCGACGATCACGCACATTACCGCCAGCCCAAGGACAAGGACGGCGCCGTTCAGCGTGACGAATGCGCGTTCGAGCTGGCGCATGATGTTATTCGACCGCCTGGATACGGTCCATCATCTCTTTGCCGAACTGCGCCTCATAGGACTTGTAGGGCTCGGCCAGTGCGTCGCGGAAGGCGGCTTTCTGCTCGGCCGTCAGTTCGTTCACCTCCATCCCGGCCGCTTTCATCGAGGCCACGCCGGATTCGTCGGCGTCGTCCACATAGGCGCGCATCGCCACGACAGCATCCTTGGCCGCCTTTTCGAAGGCCGCTTTCTGGTCGTCGTCCAGCCCGTTCCACAGTGCAGGCGACACCAGGATGATGGTCGAGGAATAGACGTGGCCGTCCAGTGTCAGGAATTTCTGCACCTCGTCCAGTTTGGCCGAGACGATCACCGACAGCGGGTTTTCCTGTCCGTCGATGGCGCCTTGTTCCAGCGCGCCGATCACCTCGGGCCATGCCATCGGGGTGGGGGCGGCGCCAAGGGCGCGGAACGCCTCGATGTGCACGGGGTTTTCCATGGTGCGGATCTTCAGCCCCGACAGGTCGGCGGGTGTCTCGACCGCGCCACGGTTGCTGGTGATGTGGCGGAAGCCCTGTTCACCCCATGCCAGCGCATGCAGGCCGGCGGGTTCGAATTTCGCCAGCATTTCCTGTCCGATCTCGCCGTCCAGCACATGGCGGGCATGATCCTTGTCGCGCAGCAGGAAGGGCACGCCCAGCACGCCCACCTCGGGCACGAAGTTGGTCAGCGTTCCGTCCGAGGCGATGGTCATTTCGACCGTGCCGAGTTGCAGCCCTTCAAGCACCTCGCGCTCGCCGCCCAGACCCGAGGACGGGAAGTGGCGGAAGGTGAACTGGTCGCCCATGCTTTCCTTGAGCGATGCCTCGAACGCCTTGGCGCCGGCACCGTAATGGCTGTCTTCGGCCAGCGCATAGCCGATCTTGATTTCCTGCGCGACTGCGGGCGCGGCGAAGGCGGCGCAGAACAGCGCCGCGGCAAAGACATGTTTCATGCTGGACCTCTCCCCATTTTCAGCAGGGATTTAGCGCGAGGCGGCAGCAATGTGCAATCCCGTTAGCCGCCCCGGACTGCAGGCCGGCCGGCGTTGGCCCGTGGATGCGCCGGCTTTCAGCCCTTGGCGCGGTCAGCCTCGGCCAGCGCGCGGATGACCTCGTCGTCGCTGGTCTGGTCGAAGTCGCGATAGTGAAGACCGACCGCGTAGAACGGCTCGGGCGTTCGCAGGCAGACGACCTCATCGGCCTCGGCACGGATTATTTCCAGCACCTCGGGCGGGGCGACGGGGACTGCGACGATGACCCTGGCTGCGCCTGATTGCGCCAGCGCCCTTAATGCGATGCGCATGGTCGCGCCGGTGGCGATGCCGTCATCGACCACGATCACCGTGCGGCCGCTTGTATGGGGCGGGGGGCGCCCGCCGCGATAGGTTTGCCGCCGCCGCTGGATCTCGGCTAGCTGAAGGGCCTTTTCTTCGGCGATATGATCGGCCGTCGCACCGGTTGCGGCGACGATCTGGTCATCCAGCAGCAACTGCGGCGGGGTGCCGTCCACGATGGCGCCGATGGCAAGCTCGGGGTGCGCAGGGGCGCGGATCTTGCGCACCAAAATGACGTCCAGCGGCGCATCCAGCACCTTTGCGACCTCAAGCCCGACCGGCACGCCGCCGCGCGGCAGCGCCAGGACCAGCAGAGATTCGCCCCGGTGTTCGGAAAGCGCCGCGCCAAGCTGGCGGCCTGCGTCCGTGCGATTTGCGAACATCATGTCCCTTTAATTGATTCTGGAAAGAACACCCTGCTGGGCCGAATGTTCCCGTGCCGGGAATCATGGGTGACAGGCGCTGCTCCGGTCGTATCCGGCCTTGGGGCGAATCATCTGGGCAGGTCCGCTGTGGCCTGGTCCGGTGCGCGGGGCAGGCAGAACACGGGGTTTCTGCGCACGGATCCGCCGAAGATCATGACGGAGGCATATGCGGATGGACGCAAGCGCCGGGACGTATTAGGAAGATGGCCCAAGGTACGGGCTGGTCCAGTCCGCCACCCGGCACAAAGAACAAACAGAGCAGAAACCGAGCAGACAGATGCAATCCGGCAAAAGCGCGGCACAGACCGTTGCGACCGTGAAGCCTTTACAGATCCGCGGCCGCAACTTCACGGCCATCGCGCTTCATCTGACCGGCCGGCCGGATCGGATCTTTTTCGAGGCGCTGGAGGCACGACTGAACCAGACGCCGCTGTTCTTTGACAATGCGCCGCTGGTCATCGATCTGGAACAGGCCGAGGGGCTGGACAGTGCGCAGGATCTTGCACACCTGACCGCCGAACTGCGCCGCCGCAAGCTGTCGGTCTTTGGCATTCAGGGCGGCACGCCCCTACAAGCCCGCGCAGCCGCCGAGGCCGGGCTGATCTCATTGCCGGGCGGCCGCGACGCCGCGCTGGAACGCGTCTCGCGTCAGGGCAGCCGCCCCGAACCCGTGCCGACGCCCCCCGCCCCGAAAGAGCCGGCCAATCGCATGGTGACCCAGCCGGTGCGGTCGGGCCAGACGGTGTTCGCCGATCGCGGCGACCTGATCGTCGTCGGCTCGGTCAGTTCCGGGGCCGAGGTGATCGCGGCAGGGAATATTCATATCTATGGCCGCCTGCGCGGCCGGGCGCTGGCAGGTGTGAACGGCGACACCTCGGCGCGCATCTTCTGCCATGCGCTGGATGCCGAGCTGCTGGCCATCGCCGGGCTTTACCGCACCAGCGAAAACCTGGGCGCCGATACGCCCCGGCAATATGTGCAGGTCTATCTTCAGGGCGAGGTGCTGCGCATCGAGGCCCTCAAATAACCCATGATCGAAAGGAAACGCTCGTGAGCAAGGTTATCGTAGTCACCTCTGGCAAGGGCGGCGTCGGCAAGACAACCTCTTCGGCCGCCATCGGCGCGGGGCTTGCCATGCGCGGCCACAAGACGGTCGTGATCGACTTTGACGTGGGCCTGCGCAACCTGGACATGATCATGGGCTGCGAGCGGCGCGTGGTCTTTGACTTCATCAACGTCATTCAGGGCGACGCCAAGCTGAAACAGGCGCTGATCAAGGATCGGCGGCTGGAAAAGCTGTTCGTGCTGCCGACCTCGCAGACCCGCGACAAGGACGCGCTGACGAAAGAGGGCGTCAAGGCGGTGCTGGACGAGCTGCGCGAAGAGTTCGACTATATCGTCTGCGACAGCCCGGCAGGGATCGAGCGTGGCGCGCATCTGGCGATGTATTACGCCGATGAGGCGGTGGTCGTGACCAACCCGGAAGTGTCCTCGGTCCGCGACAGCGACCGGGTGCTGGGCCTGCTGAACAGCAAGTCGGCGCTGGCGGAAAAGGGCGACGGCAGCGCGGTCAAGGCTCAGCTTTTGCTGACCCGCTTTGACCAGAGCCGGTCGGAAAACGGCGAAATGATGAGCGTGCAGGACGTGCTGGAGATTCTGGCGATCCCGCTGCTGGGTATCATTCCCGAAAGCGGCACGGTGCTGCGGGCCTCGAACGAGGGCACGCCGGTTTCGCTGGACGAAAAATCGCCGGCGGGCAAAGCCTATCTTGACGCCGTCGGCCGGATGGTCGGCGAGCAGATCGAGATGCGGGCCAACCCCGGAGAGCGCCGGGGCTTCTTCCAAAGGCTTCTGGGACGGACGGCCTGATCATGTTCGGTTTCTCATTCCGCCAGCGAAAGCCCAATTCCGCGCAGACCGCAAAAGAGCGCCTGCAGATCCTGCTTGCGCATGAACGTGCCAGCGGGGACACCAGCCCGGACTTTCTGCCGCTGCTGCAACGCGACATCCTGGAGGTGGTGCGCCGGCACATGAACATCGACAGCGATGCGGTCGATATCAAGCTAGAGCGCAGCGACGACCTGTCCAGTCTGGAAATCAATATCGAGATGCCCTCGGCCAAGCAGGCAAAAGCCTGATATCCAGCGCGGTCGGTCAACCGGCCCCAAGACAGCCCGCCCCGTGACAGGGCGGGCTGCTTTCCTGTGTCAGAGTGCGCCTTTCTCGATCTCGCCGGCGATGTGTTCGGCTTGCCGGATTGCCAGCGCCACGATGGTCAGCGTCGGGTTTTCGGCCGCCGACGTGGTGAACACCGACCCGTCCGAGACGAACAGGTTGGGGATGTCATGCGTCTGACCCCATTTGTTCACCACCCCGTCGCGCGGATTTTCCGACATGCGGTTGGTGCCCAGATTATGCGTTGACGGATAGGGCGGCGTCGGCAGGATCCGCGTCGCCCCTGCCGCGCGATAGATCTGTTCACCGGCGCGATAGGCGTGGTCGCGCATGGCGACATCGTTGGGGTGGTCGTCGTAATGCACGTTGGGCACCGGCTGACCGAAGCGGTCCTTTTCATTGCGGTTCAGCGTGATGCGGTTGGTTTCCTGCGGCAGATCCTCGCCCACGATCCACATGCCGGCCATGTTTTCGTAACTGTCCAGCGCCGTGGTGAACTCTCGCCCCCAGCCGCCCGGGTCCATGAAGGCCGCCATGAACGGGATACCCAGCGCCAGCGTCTCCAGCTCATAACCGCCGACAAAGCCGCGTTCGGGGTCGTGATGCGCCTCGTCCTGCACGATACCGGCCATGGTGGTGCCGCGCCACATGCGCACGGGCCGTTCAAAGATCGCATAGACGGAACCGGTGGTATGACGCATGTAGTTGCGTCCCACTTGGCCCGAGCTGTTGGCCAGCCCGTCCGGGAAACGCTCGGATGCCGAGGCAAGCAGCAGTCGCGGGCTTTCGATCGAGTTGCCGGCGACGGAGACGATGCGGGCGCGCTGGAACTGCTCGGCCCCGTCCTTGTCGATATAGCGCACGCCGGTGACCTTGCCGTCATCGTCATGCTCGATCCGGGTCGCGTGGCATTGGTCGCGGACCTCAAGATTGCCGGTCGCCTCGCCACGCGGGATGTCGGTATAGGCGGCGGACCATTTCGCGCCCCATTTGCAGCCCTGAAAGCAGAATCCCGTCTGCTGGCACGCCATACGGTCGTCGTTCTCGACCGAGTTGATCGCCATGTGCCCGGTCGAGACCTTTTCATAGCCCGCGGCTTTGGCGCCTTTTTCCAGCACCAGATAGTTGTTGTTCCCCGGCAGGCCGGGCAGGTCGTTGGTGCGGGTGACGCCCAGCTTTTTCTCGGCCAGATCGTAATATGGCTCCAGTTCGGCCAGCGAAATCGGCCAGTCCAGCAGGTTCGCCCCATCGACATGGCCATAGGTGCTGAGCGCCTTGAACTCATGTTCCTGAAAGCGCAGCGAGGCGCCGGCCCAGTGGATCGAGGTGCCGCCCACCGCCTTGACGATCCATGCCGGCAACGTGGCAAAGTCGCGCGCCACGCGCCAGTCCCCCGAGGTCGTGCGCATGTCGCCCCAGCTTAGCTGCGCGAAACTGTCCCATTCGTCGTTGATGTAATCCTCGGGCAGATAGCGCCCGCCGGCCTCCAGCGCCACGACCTTGACGCCCCTTTGCGCCAGTTCGTTGGCCAGAACCCCGCCGCCCGAACCGGTGCCGACGATGACCACGACCGACGCGTCGTCGAGTTCGAATTTTGCTACATTCTCAGCCATTTTCGCCCCCTACAGCCAGTCGATGTCGTTGAAGCCGCGCTCGATATAGCCGCCGTGCGAATAGCTTTCGCCCTCATATCCAAAGAGCGGCCAGATCTCTTTCTGGTTGTAGAGGCCGGTGACCAGCCCCGCGCGGATGGTCTGGAAAAAGGGCGTGTGTTCGATCATGCGCAGCATGGCGACGCGGTCCTTTTCCCAGCCCGCGGCCAGATAGCTGTCGAAACCCTGGCCTTGGGCCACAAGGTCCAGCGCGCTGACGCCGGCCTCGATCATCCCGGCCTGTTCGGGGTCGTCATGGGTCTTGACGGCGATGGCATAGAACCGATCGGCGATGCGGTCATGCGGATAGATATCGCGCGCCATCTGGATCAGCGTCGCCATGGTTTCGGGTTTCAGCGCGGCGGTCTCGACCGCCCATGCCGCGTCGCGGGCGGCCACGAAGCCGGCGCCGACCACGCATGTGGCCCCCGCCGCAAGGGCGCGCGCCAGCAGGCCGCGCCGGGTCAACCCCCTGACATCGCTGCCAGAGGGGGATGGATGGGTCATGTTCATTAACTCCTCCCTGAGTTGGTTTGGCCCGGTCTCCCCACCGGGCCGCCTGCCTAGAGGTAACGGCCTGCGCGTTGCAGTACCTCGATCTCGTAGCCGTCCGGGTCCTTGATAAAGAAAAAGCGTGCGATCACTTGGCCGCCGGGGGCGAAATCCACCAGCTTGCGCGGGGCAAGGCCCAGATCGGTCAGGCGCTGGTGTTCGGCATCCACGTCGGGAACCGAGACGGCCATATGGCCATAGCCGTCGCCAAGGTCATAGGGTTCCTCGCGCCCCTTGTTGACGGTCAGCTCCAGTTCAAAGCTGCTTTCCGCATTCGCCAGATAGACCAGCGTAAAGTTGTCGAAGTCCATCCGCTCGACGGGCTCAAGCCCAAAGGCCGCCTTGTAAAACGCCAGCGAGCGCGCCTCGTCCTGCACGCGGATCATGGAATGGATAATCTTTGCCATGCGGGCTTTCCCCTTTCGATCTTTGTACCAGTATCGGAAGGCCCGGGCCGCTGCGGGTAGCATCATGTTACCACGCGGCGGATTTCTTGCGCAAAGGCCGCGATCAGGCGGCCTTGGCAACCTGCGCCGCTGCCTTGCGGAAGTCCTGCGCGCCGCGGCCGCGCAGTTCCAGTTGCACCAGACAGGTGCAGCGCAGCAGCGAGGCGAAATTCACCGGCTCGCCGCGCAGTTGCAGCACCTCGGATTGCAGGGTGGACAGAAAGGCGGGCGTGGCCATGCCTTCGCTTGCGGCGATCTCGTCGAGAATGTCCCAGAAAGCCTGTTCCAACCGGATCGAGGTGCTTTGTCCGTTCAGCCGCAGCTTGCGGGTCGCCGGTTGGTAACGGCGCGGATCCTGGCGAGAGAACACTTCACACATGGCATGTTATCCTGAACTGGCTGGGCTTTCGATCATAGCACGGGTTGCGGGCCTTGCCAGTTTCTTGCGCAGCTTTGCCACTGTCGTCCTAAGAGCTTGCCGGCCCCGTGTGCTATGGCAACATGGGCAATAGGACGCACCCGCATTGCATTGCATATATACGTATGCTCGAATATGTAAGATTACGGCATCGCTCCAATGAGCAGAGGGAGAGAGATTTCCATGACCCATGCCCCGGACGTAACTGGGTTTTACGAGACACGCACCGGCTCGGTGCAATATGTGGCGGCGGATCCCCGGACCGGAAAATGCGCCATCATCGATCCCGTGCTGGACTTTGACGAGAAATCCGGTGCCACGGCCACGATCGAGGCCGACCGCATCCTGAACTTCATCGCCGAAAGGGGTTATGAGGTGCAGTGGATCCTGGATACCCATCCCCATGCCGACCATTTCTCGGCCGCGGATTACCTAAGGGGCAGGACCGGTGCCCCCACCGCCATCGGCGAAAAGGTAATCGACGTGCAGAAGCTGTGGAAGGAATTCTACAACTGGCCGGATTTCCCCACCGACGGTTCGCAATGGGACCGGCTTTTTGCCGAGGGCGAGACCTTTCAGGTCGGCGATATTCCGGCCCGCGTGATGTTCTCTCCCGGGCATACGCTGGCGTCGATCACCTATGTCATCGGCGACGCGGTCTTTGTGCATGACACGCTGTTCATGCCCGATAGCGGCACCGCGCGGGCCGATTTTCCGGGGGGCGACGCACATATGCTGTGGGATTCGATTCAGGCGATCCTGTCATTGCCCGACGAGATGCGGGTGTTTACCGGGCACGATTATTGCCCCGGCGGGCGCGAGCCCTTGTGGCAATCCACCGTTGCCGAACAAAAGGCCGGCAATATCCATATGTCGCGATACCGGACCAAGGCCGAATTCGTGGCGGCGCGGCAGGCGCGGGACAGGTCCCTGCCGATGCCCAGGCTGATCCTGCCCGCATTGCAGATCAACACCAACGCCGGTCGCCTGCCCGAGCCGGAATCGAACGGCCGCCGCTATCTGAAGATCCCGCTGGACCTGTTGCGGGGCCCCTGGGCTGAACCAAAGGAGAGTTAAAGATGCAAATCAACATTGGAAGCACCGAACGCGCGCTGCGGCTGATACTGGGCGTCGTGCTGGTATTGCTGCCCTTCCTGACCGCACTTTCGATGCTTTGGACCTGGGTGTCGGTGATTGCCGGGCTGGTTCTGGTCGTGACCGGCGTGGTGCGGTTCTGCCCGCTTTGGGCGATGCTGGGCATCTGCACAGCAGGTCGGAAATGACCGAGTTCACGCCCGTGCAATCGCTGCTGGGCGGTGGGTTGATCGGTTTGGCTGCTGTGCTTTTGATGGCGTTGCACGGCCGTATCGCCGGCATGACCGGGATTCTGGCGGGGGCTTTTGCATCGCAAGGCGACCGGGGCTGGCGGCTGGCCTTTCTGGCCGGCGCGGTTGCCGCACCCGCGCTGCTGGCCGGGCTGGGTGGACTAAGGATCGCCTTTGACAGCCCGGTGCCGCTGGTCATGACCGTGCTTAGCGGGCTGCTGGTCGGCATCGGCGTGACCTATAGCGGCGGCTGCACCTCGGGGCACGGGGTTTGCGGCATGGCGCGGTTGTCGCGCCGTTCGATCATGGCGACGCTTTGCTTCATGCTGACGGCGGGGCTGACGGTCTATGTGACGCGCCACCTGGTGGGAGGGATGTGAGGTGGCCTTGCTGTCGGCCTTGCTGATCGGGTTGGTCTTTGGCGCAGGCATTGCGGTTTCGGGGATGATAAACCCGGCCAAAGTGCTGAACTTCTTTGATATCGCCGGAACCTGGGATCCCTCCCTTGCCTTCGTGATGGGCGGCGCGCTGATGGTGGTCATTATCGGCTACCGGCTGGTGTTGCGCCATGCCGCGCCGGTTTTCGACTGGCGCTTTCACCTGCCGCAAAGGCGCGACATCGACCTGGCCTTACTGGGTGGCTCGGCGCTGTTCGGTGTTGGATGGGGGTTGGCGGGCTTTTGTCCGGGGGGCGCGATCCCTGCCATCGGTCTTATGCGTCCCGAGCCGGTGTTGTTCGTTGCGGCCATGATCGCGGGAATCGCCGTCGCCAAGACGGTTCAGCGCGGGTCTGCTGCCCGTTCAGATAACGAGCAATAGGAAGCGGCCATTCTTAGAGGCCAGAAGTCAGCCCTTGCGGCCACAGAAATCGCTGTAAAGCACTTCCATCACTTTGCGTGCGGGCTGGCTTTCGATGCGATACCAGATCGTCTGGCCGTCGCGGCGGCCGGCGATGATCCTGTCGCGCCGCAGCAGCGCCAGATGCTGCGACACCGTCGAATCGCGGATGCCCAGAAAATCCGCAAGCTGGCCCACGGATTTCTCGCCCTGCACCAACAGGCACAGGATCAGCAGCCGGTGACGATTGCCCAGCGATTTCAGGAACTCGCTTGCCTCGTCAGCGGCCGCGCGCATCGCCTCGGGATCTATGCTGACGTTAATACTCATATTCTATAACTACAATGTTGCGAATATACGGTCAAGGTGAAGCCGAATTGCCCGTCACAAATCTGTGTGGCGGCAGTTTGACGCATTAATATTCGAAATTACGAATGTTACCCCACCCCCTCGTTCACATGCGCGAGCCATAAATCCGCAAGCAAAGAGGTGATTTTCATGCACAAGATGATTCTGGCAGCCCTTGCCCTGACCCTTCCCGCACTGGCCCATGCGGCCGAGCCTGAGGATGTCGCGGCCGCCCGTATCGGTTTTTACAAACTGGTCGGTCTGGAAATGGGCGCTTTGGGCGCCATGGCACAGGGCGAGGCACCTTATGACGCCGACCGGGCCAAGGCGCTTGCGGCCGATCTGAAAGTACTGTCCGAATATCAGCATGACGACCTGTTGATGCCCGGAACCTCGAACACTGAACTGGCTGGCAAGACCCGCGCCCTGCCGGCGATCTGGGCGCAGCCCGACGATTACCGGGCCAAGGGCATGGCGTTTGGCGAGGCGGTTGCCGCGCTGAACGAAGTGGCCGGAGACGGGCATAAGGCGATGGCCCCCGCAGTCGGAAAGGTTGGAGCGACCTGCAAAGCCTGCCACGACGACTATCGCGCCAAGGATTTCTAGGATGCGCGATTTCAGTGCCGAGGCATCCCAGCAGATGACGCAGGTGATCCGGTTGTGGGATCTGCCGCTGCGGATCTTTCACTGGGCGCTTGTGATCTGCGTTGCCTCGGCCTGGGGGTTGGGCAGGTTCGGCCCGGATATCATGACGCTGCATTTCCTGTTCGGTTATGCAGTGATCGGGCTTCTGGTCTTTCGCTTGCTTTGGGGCTTTGTCGGGCCACGCCCGGCGCGGTTCCGAAGCTGTCTTTACGGTCCCCGTGCAGTCTTCGCCTATCTGCGCGATATCCCGGCGCGGCGTCCCAGCTATTGGCCGGGGCACAACCCGCTTGGCGGGTTGTTCGTGATCGCACTGCTGGTCGTTCTGGCAGCGCAGGCCGCGATCGGACTGGTCGCCGACCCGCAGGATTATGTCAACACCGGCCCGCTGGCCCGGATGGTCAGTGCCAAGATCTCGCGCATGGCATTGAACTGGCATGACATTCTGGGCAAGGTCATCATGCTGATGGTGGTGCTGCATGTCGCGACGATCCTGTTTTATCGGCTGTGGAAGCGCGAGGATCTGATCCGGCCCATGATTGTCGGCTGGAAGCGCGTTTGCGGCCGCAAGTAGCCGTCGTGCCCGCGGATGGGCTGGCATCCGCGCGGCCGAACTCGGGGGGCGCCGGTTTGCGCCCCCCGATGCCAACCGGCATCTGGCAATAGACGGGGCAGGGGGCCTAGTCCCGGACAGGCTCATTGCGTCATTGCGCGGTTACCACTGGAATTTTTCTGCAAACCCGCCCAAAAGCTTGGTCACGCAACCGAATCCGAGAGACGTGATGGGCTATTTTCCTGACTGGCGCCCCGCAGCGGGCGCCACGGTGCTACCCGATGAAAAGCTGCCGTTTGCCGCTGCCGTGCCGATGAGCCTGCAGCACTTGCTGGCAATGTCCGGGTCGACCATCCTGGCGCCGCTGATCATGGGGTTCGATCCCAATGTCGCGGTATTCTTCTCTGGGATCGGCACGCTTTTGTTCTTTGTGATCACAGGGGGAAGGGTGCCAAGCTATCTTGGTTCCTCCTTTGCCTTCATCGCCGTCATCATGGCCGCGACCGGCTTTGCCGGCGGCGGGCCGAACCCAAACATCGCCGTGGCGCTTGGAGGCATCATCGCCGCGGGCTTTGTCTATGCGCTGATCGGCCTGATCGTGATGGCCATCGGCTCGGGCTGGGTCGAAAAGCTGATGCCCCCGGCCGTGACCGGCGCCATCGGCATGTCCATCGGGCTGAACCTTGCCCCCGTGGCGGTCCAGCAGTTGGACGGCAGCCATGCCCACCTCAGCATCGCCTTGGCGACCGTGCTGTGCATGGCGCTGGTTTCGGTCTATGGGCGGCAGGCGACGCGGCGGATCGCGGTTCTGGTTGCGCTGCTGTTCGGCTATGTGCTGGTGCTGGGCTTTGGCAACGGGCTTGGAATGGTGCCGGGTATCGACTTTTCCGCCATCGCTGCCGCGCCTTGGTTTGGGGTGCCGAATTTCACCGCCCCCCGGTTCGAGTGGTCGGCGATCAGCCTGATCGCCCCGGTCGCCATCGTGCTGGTGGCCGAGAACCTTGGCCATATCAAAGCTTTGGGCGCAATCACCGGGCGCAACATGGACCGCTATATCGGCCGGGGTTTCTTAGGCGACGGGCTTGCCACCATGCTGGCGGGCGCGGGCGGCGGCACGGGCGTGACCACCTATGCCGAGAACATCGGCGTGATGGCCATGACCCGGGTCTATTCCACGCTGATCTTTCCCATGGCGGCGGTCATCGCGATCTTTCTGGGTCTGTCGCCCAAGTTTGGCGCGGTCCTGCAAACCATCCCCGCGCCGGTTCTGGCGGGGCTGGCGGTGTCGGTCTTTGGCCTGATCGCCTCGGCCATGGCGCGGATCTGGGTGGACAACAAGGTCGATTTTTCGGACCCGCGCAACCTGTTCACCGTGGGGGTGGCGCTGATCCTTGGGGCGGGCGACTTTACCGTCAATATCGGCAACTTCGCCTTGGGCGGTATCGGCACCTCGACCTTTGCGGCGCTGCTGCTTTACCAACTGCTGGGCATCGGCCGCCGCTGACGCCTTGCAAGGGGCGGGCCCGTGCTGCTTGCGGGGCCGCCCCACCGGGCGGGCACAAGTCTGCCGACAAACATGTATGGCAGGCTGCGCTATTGCGTGCGGAGCCAATCCCATTATGAGTGACAGCCATTCAGCCGGGGACAACGCCAATGCGCATGCGCGACACCTTCATCAAGCCCATGCACCGCGAGGGCATTCGCTTCGTGGCAAGCTTTGCCGCGGCAACGCTGCTGCTGTTCCTGATATGGGAGCCGTTGGGCTGGATCGGGGTCGGCCTGACCGTCTGGTGCTATTACTTCTTTCGCGACCCCGAGCGTGTGACGCCCCTGCGCCCCGGCCTGATCGTCAGCCCGGCGGACGGGGTGGTGTCGCTGATCGAGCCGGCCGTGCCGCCGGCCGAACTGGGCATGGCCGATGCCCCCCTGACGCGGGTCAGCGTCTTCATGAGCGTGTTCAACTGCCACGTGAACCGCAGCCCCATCGCGGGCGAGGTGGTGTCGGTCGCCTATCGGCCCGGCAAGTTCTTCAACGCATCGCTCGACAAGGCCAGTGTCGATAACGAAAGAAACGGCCTGCGCATCCGCATGGCCGACGGGCGCGATCTGGCGGTGGTGCAGATTGCCGGACTCGTGGCGCGCCGCATCGTCTGTTTCGTGAAACCGGGCGACAATCTGCGGACCGGAGAGCGGTTCGGCCTCATCCGCTTTGGCTCGCGGCTGGATGTCTATCTGCCGCCGGGCGTCGTGCCGCTGGTCGACATCGGCCAGACCATGGTCGCGGGCGAAACGGTCATCGCCGAACTGCCGCAGGCCCAGCAGGCGGAGGCGTGATGGATCAGCCGACCGGCCCGCAGACCGAATTTTCGCTGGTCCAGTTGTTGCCGAACATGCTGACCATCGTTGCGGTTTGCGCCGGGCTGACCGCCATCCGCTGTGGCATGCAGGGCGAATACATGCTGGCAGCGCTGCTGATCATCGCCGCAGGCATCCTTGACGGCATAGACGGACGGATCGCGCGGCTTCTGGGGTCCTCCAGCAAGATCGGGGCCGAGCTGGATTCGCTGGCTGATTTCCTGAATTTCGGCGTGGCCCCACCGCTGATCCTGTATTTCTGGGCACTGAAGGACTTTCGCGGGCTGGGTTGGATCAGCGTGCTGGTCTTTGCCGTCTGCTGCGTGATCCGGCTTGCGCGTTTCAATGTCTCGACCAAATCCGATGATCCGTGTCGGGACAGTGCCTATTTCGAAGGCATCCCCTCGCCGGCTGGGGCGCTGTTGGTGATGCTGCCGATGTATGTGTCCTTTGCCTTTGCCGATCGGCCGGTGTTGCCGCAGATCCTTATCTGCCTGCATATGATACTGGTGGGGCTGCTTCTCATCAGCCACATCCCGACCTGGTCCTTCAAGACCACAAAGATATCGCGCGGGAACGTCAAGTTCCTGCTGGTCGGCGTGGCCTTTGTCGGGGCGGCGCTGCTGACTTTTGCCTGGGTTACGCTGATCGCGCTTTGCCTTGCCTATGTCGCGATGGTGATCTGGGCGTGGATTGACCGGGAACGTCCCTCGAACCGATAAGGAACGGCAATGGATATCGAAGCTGTCCAATCCTCGTATTCCCGCTGGGCGCCGATCTATGACCGGACCTTTGGCGCGGTAACCAACATGGGCCGGCGCCGGGCGGTGGAATATATCAATCGCCGCGGCGGATCCGTGCTGGAGGTCGGCGTCGGCACCGGGCTGTCGCTGGAACATTACGGCCCGCAGATACAGGTGACCGGCATCGATTTCAGCCAGGACATGCTGGACAAGGCCATCGCCAAGGTGCAGCGGCTGGAACTGAAGCAGGTGCATGAGCTGCGGCAGATGGATGCGCGTTCGCTGGATTTCCCGGACAACCACTTCGACACCGTTACGGCGATGCATGTGCTGTCGGTCGTGCCCGAGCCCGAGCAGGTGATGGCCGAGATCGCCCGCGTCTGCAAACCCGGCGGCAAGGTCGTCATCACCAACCATTTCGCGCGTGAACGCGGTGCGATGGCAGCGGTCGAACGGATTTTCGCCCCTCTGGCCAACACCATCGGCTGGCATTCGGATTTCCACATCGAAAGGGTGCTGGGACAGGAGTCCCTGAAATTGGAAGAGCGTCGGACCCTGCCGCCGCTGGGAATGATGACGTTTCTGGTGCTGGGTAAGGCGGCGGGCTAAGGCTGCGGTGACGGCCTGCCCAAGGCAAGGGAAAGCAATGCTCATCGCCCAGCGGTTGTGCGCGCACCGGTATTCTGACGCTTTCTGGTTAGAAACCAGTTTCAACGAATCGGTGTTTATGTTAATTGACTAATCAGTCAAGTTGTGGTGGTTTGACGTAGTATCGACTGCCGGGCCCTTGGGTCCGGCATTTCTTTTTGCCGCAGATCGCTTTCAGGAAGCGGTGGAATCGCGGCAACCGGCAAGCGCTCAACCCCGCCATGCTTCGCCGGCTTCGGCTCAGCGGCAGGATCATCGCGCGGGGCCACCATTACTGCCATGCCTTTCGTGAATGAAACTACCCGGCACTTCTGGTCATACAACCGGTCGCCGGCAATGACGGCCCCCGGCTTCTTCGTTGCCCCAATACCCTCGGGGGTGAATTGCGGCGTCAGCCGCAAGAGGGGGCCCGAGGCCCCCTCCAACCCTCAACCGACAATCGCCGCCTCAGTCGCTGTCCGCAACTCGGCCTCGCTGATACCATCGGCCAGCTCGACGATTTTCAGCCCGCCCGGAACGACGTCCAGCACGCCAAGGTTGGTGATGATCCGATCCACCACGCCCTTGCCGGTCAGCGGCAGGGTGCATGCCCGCAGCACCTTGGATTCACCGGCCTTGTTGGTGTGGTCCATGACCACCACCACCCGGCCCACGCCGGCCACAAGGTCCATGGCGCCGCCCATACCCTTGACCAGCTTGCCGGGGATCATCCAGTTCGCCAGATCGCCGTTCTCAGCCACCTCCATGGCGCCCAGGATCGCCATGGCGATCTTGCCGCCGCGGATCATGGCAAAGCTTTCCGAACTGTCGAAATAGGCGGTCTGCGGCAACTCGGTTACCGTCTGCTTGCCGGCGTTGATCAGGTCCGCGTCCTCTTCGCCCTCATAGGGAAAGGGACCGATGCCTAGCATGCCGTTTTCGGATTGCAGCGTCACCTCGACGCCCTCGGGGATGTAGTTCGCCACCAGCGTGGGGATGCCGATCCCAAGGTTCACGTACCAGCCGTCCTGCAGTTCCTGTGCGGCCCGAGCCGCCATCTGGTTCCGATCCCAGCCCTTGATTTCGGTGGCCATCACGCGGTCTCCTTCTTGCGGGTGGTGCGTTGCTCGATCCGCTTTTCGTGTTCGCCCTGGATCAGACGGTGGACATAGATGCCCGGCAGGTGGATCGCATCGGGATCAAGGCTGCCCGTGGGCACGATCTCTTCGACCTCGCAGATGCAGATGCGGCCGCATTTCGCCGCAGGGACGTTGAAGTTGCGCGCCGTCTTGCGAAAGATCACGTTGCCCGAGGTATCGGCCTTCCAGCCTTTGACGATGGCGAGATCGGCGACGATGCCGCGCTCCAGGATATAGGTCTCACCGTCGAAATCGTGATGCTCCTTGCCCTCGGCGATCACCGTGCCCACGCCGGTCTTGGTGTAAAAGCCCGGAATGCCGGCGCCCCCGGCGCGCATGCGTTCAGCCAATGTGCCCTGAGGATTGAACTCCAGCTCCAATTCACCCGAAAGATATTGGCGCATGAATTCAGCATTCTCGCCGACATAGGACGAGATCATCTTCCTGATCTGGCGGCTGTCCAGCAGGATGCCCAACCCGAACCCGTCCACGCCGCAATTGTTGCTGGCGATGGTCAGATCCTTGGTCCCCGCCTTGTGGATCGCATTGATCAGCAATTCGGGGATGCCGCAAAGCCCGAAACCGCCGGCTGCGATCAGCATTCCGTCCTCAAGCAACCCCTCCAGTGCCGCATCCGCGCTGGGATATATCTTGTTCGATCCTGTCATTCGTACGCCTCGATCTGGTTGATCCCCGACGGTCGGCCTTTTGCCCGCCGCGATCAACCCTGTCGTATGTCGCGAAAATGCACTATCCGTAGGAATACGTAGTCGAGTAGGTATCCGATGCAGCGACCGGTTTGGCAAACCCGGGATTATGACGGCCTTGGCTTCCAGAACGCACCCGATGCGACGCTGGTTCTGGTCGAACGCGTCATCGTCCGGGCCAGCCTGATGGTTGAGACAGTCTTTGGCTGGACCCCGCAAGAGCTTGAGGGGCGATCCATGCATTGCCTCTATCCGGGCCAGACCGATTTCGATCTGGTCGGCAAGCGCGCATGCAAGGCTCTGCGCGAACGGCCTTTTTACAAGGACGAGCGATTCATGCGCCGCAAGGACGGCCGGATCGTCTGGATGGAGGGCAGGGGTCGGACCATGGATCAGCACGACCCGCACCGCTTAGCGATCTGGACTTATCGGCCTCTGGAATCGGCGGTGGGTGCGGCCAGTTTGCTGACCGCAACGGAAAAGCGCATTGCCGGCTATCTGGTCAACGGATTCACCAGCAAGGAGATTGCCAAGTCGCTGGATTGCTCACCCCGCACGGTCGAGGTCCATCGCGCGAACATGATCCGCAAGATGGGCGTGCGCAACAGTTTCGAACTGGTGCGCCGGCTGCTGGATATCGGCTCGGGTTAGCGGCGGGCCGTCAGCGGAGCTGGCGGCTTGAGCGGCGTCCGGTTCCGGTTGGATGGCATCAAACTACATAAGACGGACATGCCAGCGCGCGATCTTGCGTCGTTCATCGAGATCGAGATGCAGATAGGGTTGGGGCATGGAAAGCTCTCCTTGATGCAATCCGCTGATTTTACATCAAAGTCGCAGTTCCAACTTGAATCCACCCTCCAGATAGTCGTGAATTCGATAATCTGAATTATGTAAACTAATTGCAGAAATCCGATCAGATCGGTTCACCTAAGCTTGCCGCGCGCAATGGCATAAAAACGCCCAAGGTTGCTAGTGGCGTGGAAGTTGGCAGGTCATCCTATATTGCATACTGGATGGACGGTCCGCAATCCGAGCGGGTGAAGGACCTCCCACGCCATAATCCTCTCGGATCGCGGGATTGACCAAGCCTGTCACGATGACATTGGTCAGTCCGACTTAGCGGATCGCACTGCAACCCGACCTGAACGACACCATAGGGCTCGACCTCGGAAAGGATCATGATCTCGGCACAAACAAAAAGCTTGACCGAGACCCGTGATTAAAGGGCCGATTATGATAAAATCACCACGGCACTCAGCCTGACAACATCAAAGCGTCAGGAAATTTCATAAAGCGTTTCAAACTTTTGCCGCAGATCCCTCTTGAGAATTTTGCCAGCCGTATTGCGGGGCAGGTCCGGCACGAAGACAAAGCGTTTGGGCACCTTGAACGGGGCAAGCAGCTCCTTGGCATGATCATGCAACCCGTCGACATCCGCTTGGTGGCCGGGACGCAGGACGATGATTGCAGTCACCGCCTCGATCCAGCGATCATGAGGCAGGCCGACGACCGCGACCTCTTGGACTGTAGGATGCATGAACAGCGCCTCTTCGACCTCGCGGCTGGCGACCACAGTGCCGCCGGTCTTGATGATGTCCTTCACACGGTCGACAACGCTGATGAAGCCTTCTTCATCCATCACGCCGATATCGCCCGAATGGAACCATCCGCCTGCGAAAGCTTCAGCCGTTGCTTGGGGCGCGTTCCAATAGCCCACCAGCAATTGAGGCGAGCGATGGACGATTTCGCCCTGCGTGCCGGGCGGCACATCCCGCATGTTCTCGTCCACCAACCGCGTCTGGACGTTAAAGATCGCCCTTCCGGCCGAGGCAGGCCGGGCGTCGTGATCCTCGGGGCGCAATACGGTGGCCAATGGTCCGATCTCGCTTTGGCCATAGCAGTTGAAGGGCCGCGCACCGGGCAACCGTTGGCGCAGTTCCTGCAGCGTCGGCACCGGCATGATAGAGGCGCCGTAATAGATGAACTGCAACGAGGAAAGGTCGTGGCTGTCGAATGCCGGACAACGCAGCAGACTGATCCAGACCGTGGGAGGCGCGAAGAAAGAGGTGATGGCGTGTTCCTCGATCAGGCGCAGGCACAATTCCGGCTGCGGCGCCTCGATCAGAAGAGTGGTCGCACCCACCAGCAGTTGTGGCATGACGAAGACATGCATCTGCGCCGAATGATAAAGCGGCAGCGCCGCCAATGCCTTGTCACGGACCGAGAGCTCCAATTCGACAATGCAGCTGACATATTCGGCCATCAATGCGCGATGGGTCATCATCGCGCCCTTGGGCGCCGCTGTCGTTCCCGAGGTGTAGAGAAGCTGCACCAGATCGTCGTCGCCTACATTATCGCCAAGCCCGGCAGGAATGTTGATCGCGCTGTCGCAGGCAAAATGCAGGACATCGGCTTTTTCTCGCCCGAAAAGCGTTCCCAGCAGCCGCAGGCCCGGCAGGTCGTCCAGAACCTCATGCGCCTTTTCCTCCAACGACGGATCGACGAACAGCGCCACAGCCCCGGAGTTCTCGATGATGTAATGCAACTCGCGTCCGACCAGCGCATAGTTGATCGGCACATGGACGAAGCCGGCGCGGGCACAGGCCAGCCACAGGATCAGAAAAGCATCCGAATTCCGCCCATAGGCCGCCACCCGGTCGCCCGGCGCTATCCCCTGGGCCAACAGCCCGGCTGCGACCCGATCTGCGGCTTTTTCCAGTGCAGCGAAAGACCAGGTCCTGTCGCCGAAGACAAGCGCCGTGCGGTCGCGATACTTGCTGGCCACCCGGGTCAGCGCGTCCCCGATCGTATTCCGGCCCGCGTGGCGGATTCTTGTCGCAAGTTCCCCTGAGTTGTTCGTCATGATGTCCTCCTCCGATCTGTCTTCGCGTGCTGCGAATACGGCCGGCGCACTCCCCCGCGCCGGTCGATTGGATTAATGCACGGCGGTTGCCCGCCAGAGTGCAGGTCCCCCGGTCCATTCCGGGTAGCCGGCAAGGTCGATGCTGGCCAGTGCCGCAAGATCCGCGTCGGGCACATCCGCGACCGCCGCAGCGCCCGCGTCAAGCAAACGGTGCGCGATACGATCCAGCATCGCCGCATCGCCCGGTTCACCGTCAGGGACCTGTGCGGCTGGCTGGGCGGGCGGCACCAGCGGCGGCAGCCCGGCCCGGATTGCGGCGTTGCGGACCACATTGGCGCCCTGCCCTTCGGCGGCGATGCGCGCGGCCTCCTGCTGCATCGCCTGCGTGACTTTTGCCGCAATCGCCGTCAGTTCCGGATTGTCGACGGCTGTTACATTAGGCCCGCGCTTGGCGATCCGCTGGCGCAGGAAGAACCGCGCTTCGGTCAGTCCACGCGCCGCGTGGGTCGCAGCAAGCTTGGCGAAATAACCGGCCTCGACGGCAAGCGCGCGTTCGATGGGCAGGCGGATCCCCTCGAAGACCGCCGAGAGGATGGTGCCCGCGGCAGGTTGAAAGTGCCCTGCATGTGCCGTGGCCGCAGCGTTCGCCATCAGGAAGGCGGTGAATGCCTCGATGCTGCTCACCGGCGTTCCCGGCATCCGAAAGCCACGCATGTCCCAAGGCTGCTGGGCAGGAACCCGACCTTCGGCCAAAACTGCGCGCGCGGCCGACATCAGACCTTCGGTGGTGACCACGTCGTCGATGAGGCCGATGGCCTTTGCCTGATCCGCCGCTATCGGCTTGCCGTCTGTCAGCATGCGCAGCGCGGGCTCCAGCCCGACGATTCTCGGCAGCCGCTGTGTTCCGCCCGCGCCGGGCAGAAGGCCCAGCCCGACCTCTGGCAGCCCATAAACGGCACCGGGCGCGTCTGCGGCGATCCGGTAGTGACAGCCAAGCGCAAGCTCCAGCCCGCCGCCCAGGGCGGTGCCGGGCAGCGCCGCGACGACTGGTTTTCCGCAGGTCTCCATCCGGCGGATCTGCTGGCCAAGGACCGCCAGTTCGGCAACCTCGCGTCGTTCGATAAGCTGTGTGACCTCGGTCAGATCGGCCCCGGCTACGAAGGTTGCCTTGCCGGATGTCAGGATGATCCCGATCACTGCCGGATCCGCCGACAGCCTGGCGAACTCCCCATCCAGCGCCACCGCAAGCGCGGTGGAAAGCAGGTTCATGCGCTGCCCGTCCTGATCTATGGATACGGTGGCGATACCCTCGGTAATGTCTGTCTTCAGCATCCTTGTCCCTCCGTCAGACCCGCTCGATGATCGTTGCGACACCCATGCCGGCACCCACGCAAAGCGTCACCAGAGCGGTGGACTGGCCGCGACGCTCAAGCTCGTCCAGTGCGGTGCCCAGGATGATCGCCCCGGTTGCTCCAAGCGGATGACCCATGGCGATGGCTCCGCCGTTCACGTTCACCTTTGCCGGGTCGATGCCAAGCGCGTCGATGAAACGCAGCGGGATCGCGGCGAATGCCTCGTTCACTTCGAAAAGATCGATGTCCGAAACCGCCATGCCCGCCCGCCGCAACGCCTTTTCGGCGGCGAATGAGGGGGCGGTCAGCATGATCGTCGGCTCCGACCCGATCTCCGCCCATCCCCTGATCCGGGCCCGAGGCTTCAGGCCGGCGCTGCGCCCGGCCTCGGCGCTGCCCAGCAGAATTGCCGCCGCGCCATCGACGATTCCCGACGAGTTTCCCGCGTGATGCACATGCGTCACCTCGGCGAGTTGCGGATAGCGGCTCAACGCGATGCGGTCGAAGCCTGCCGCCCCCAGCCCGGTGAACGCGGGCTTCAGCGCGGCCAGATCGGCGACTGAGGCATTGGGACGCACCGTCTCGTCCCGCGACAGGATCACCGCGCCCGAAGCGTCGCGGACCGGCACCACGGCCCCATCGAAATACCCGGCAGCCCAAGTCGCGGCCGCGCGGCGGTGGCTTTCCACCGCGCAGGCGTCCAGCGTCTCACGCGTATAGCCCCAGAGCGTGGCGATCAGATCAGCCGAGATGCCCTGCGGCACGAAATGGGTCGGAATCGCCACGGCAGGGTCCGAGCCCCAGGCGCCGCCGTCCGAAAGGATCGGGACGCGCGACATGGACTCGACGCCGCCCGCGACGATCATGTCGGCTTGCCCGGCCATGATCTTGGCCGCGCCCATGTTCACCGCCTCAAGCCCGGATGAGCAGAAACGGTTGATCTGCACCCCGGCGACGCTTTCATGCCAGCCCGCTGCGATTGCCGCGATGCGCGGCAGGCACTGGCCCTGTTCGCCCACCGGCCCGACCACACCCATGATGACGTCATCGACAAGTGCGGTGTCGGGCAGGCTGCGCATTCTCAGCGCATCAAGCGCCGTCACGGCAAGCCTGACCGGCGTCACCTCGTGCAGCGCGCCATCCGCACGTCCCCGCCCGCGCGGTGTGCGCAGGTGATCGTAGATGAAGGCTTCCGTCATTCCGACCTCGTTTCGTTGCCAGACGGTTTACGCCATCCAGCCGGATGGCTTCTCCGTTGAGCCCTTGGTTTCATAACTGTCCCTGCCCGACTGCAGGCCGTCACAATGTTCGTGCGATGATGTCCTTCATGATCTCGCTTGCGCCGGCGTAGATGCGCTGGACCCGCGCATCGGCATACATCCGTGCGATGCGGTATTCCTCCATGTAGCCATAGCCACCATGCAACTGAACGCAGATGTCCATCACCCGACCCAGCATCTCGGTGGTGTGAAGCTTGGCCATCGAGGCATCGGCCGCGCTCAGCTCGCCGTTGTTGTGGCGCGTGATGCAATCGTCGACAAAGGCGCGGCTGACCCTGGTTTCGCGCAGGCAATCGACCAGCATGTGGCGCGGTACCTGCAAATCAAGCAGCCGGCCCCCAAAAGCCTCGCGTTCGCGCATATAGGACTGCGTCAACTCTACCGCGTGTTCGGCCATGGCTTGCGCGCCGATGGCCACCCCCATGCGTTCCTGCGGCAACTGGGTCATCATCTGGACGAAACCGTCGTTTTCGGCGCCAAGCAGATTGGCGGCGGGAATACGGACATCCTCGAAGAACAACTCGGCCGTATCCGAGCCATGCATGCCGATCTTGTGCAGGTTGCGCCCGCGACTGAAGCCCTGCGCGCCCTCGGTTTCCAGCACCAGAAGCGAAATGCCCTTGGCCCCCCGTGCCGGATCGGTCTTGCACGCGACGATCAGCAGATCGGCCAGCATGCCGTTGGTGATGAAGATCTTGGATCCGTTCACTACATAACTGTCGCCTTCGCGCCGGGCGCTGGTGCGCAGCGCCTTCAGGTCGCTGCCGGCGCCGGGCTCGGTCATGCCGATCGCCGCGATCCATTCGCCGGTCGCAAGTTTCGGCAGCCACGCGGCTTTTTGCGCGTCGGAACCGTATTGATGGATGTAGTGCGCGACAATCGTGCCATGGATATTCTGCTGGAACGAGGTGATCCCGCAGTAGCCGAGCTCTTCGACCATCACCGCCTCGAAGGTGAAATCGCCGCCGCTTCCGCCATATTCCACCGGAATCGAGGGGCAAAGCGCACCCAACTCGCCGGCCTTGTGCCAGAACTCACGCTCGACAAAACGCTGCTCGCGCCAAGCCTCCTCGCGCGGGACGGCCTCGGTTTCCAGAAAAGCGCGCAAGGATGCGCGAAACATCGCGGCTTCGTCAGATTCCCATGCGCGACGCGGCCTGTTCGCCTGCATTACCTACCCCCTGCAACATGGCGCCCACTCCCTCAGGCGCTGCCCTTTTAAAGACAGAAGGATAAAGTTACCCCTGCTGCCTTGATCAACGAGCCGAACACGTGATCGAATCGCCGATGCCGCAAACTTACTGGTGAGTAAGATAATCATACAACCGAAATCGTCCGCTTTCGCATTGATCGCCCGAGGAGCAAAAAAGACGTGCAAAACCCCGTTTCGAAAAAAACCCGTTCCATTCCGGGCGACCGGTTGCGGCGGCGTGGCGATGTGAAACGCGAAGTGGTGCTGGAGACAGCGGTTGCGATGTTCAACGAAAAGGGCTTTCGCGCAACCTCGCTTGATGACGTGGCCAAGCAGTTGGGCGTAACAAAACCAACGGTTTATCAGTATGTTTCGGGCAAAGAGGAAATCCTGTTCGACTGCGTCAAGCGCGGACTGGAAATGATTCGCACCGCGGCGGAAACCGTGCCGGAGGGCCGGCATACCGGCCGTGACCGGCTGGAGGCGGTGATGCATTCCTATGCCATCGCCATGACCAAGGACTTTTGCCGTTGCGTCACGCGGATCGCCGACAGCGAGTTGAGCGCTGACAGCCGGCGCGAATTCCGTCGGCTCAAGCGCGAAATCGACGCATTGTTGCGCGAGATCGTGCAGTCAGGCATGGATGACGGCTCTTTGCAGCACGGCGATCCCCGCATCATCACCTTTACGCTCAGCGGCGCGCTGAACTGGATTGGTCGCTGGTACGAGCCCTCTGGTCAGATGAGCCCCGAATTCATCGCCTCAAACATGGTCCGCACATTGCTGGGCGGGCTGGAAAGGCGGTGAGTTTCCCTCGCGTGTGGTTCCACGGAACGCGAAGATAACCGAACCGCTCTCTGGGCTGTAAATCGCGCAGACAGCACCCCTGCCGCAAGCCGGTCCATTTAGACAAGTCGACATGGACCCCGGCTTGCGCTCAGGATGGGCCGAAGGTTGTTTCCGAGGCAGTCATGTTACAGGCCCGCGTCCTTCTGTCCTTCGCTCTTTTGTTTACGCCGACTTCTGTGCTGGCCGAGCCTTTGACCGGGCGATGGTCGGGCACCTATGCCTGCAATTCGCTCAGCGGCGCACATTTCACGCTGGAGACCGAGCAGACCGGGAACGGCATCATTTCCGGCACCTTTTCCTTTGAGACGGGGTCAGGCAGTCGCGCCCACAAAGGCGCCTACAAGGTCATGGGCCGGGGCGGCACGGATGGCTTCCGGCTGCAGCCACGCGACTGGATCGAGCGCCCTCCGGGCATCGAGGCCCTCGCCCTGAACGGCAGGATCCGCGACGACGGCGCCGTGATCGAGGGCGAGATGGAGGGTTGCACCCTGAACGACAAGTTCCTTGGTGCGTCGACCGAGAAAATGGCCGCGCGGCTGGAGGATGCGAACAGCGAACCTGTGCCGCCGACCATGGGCGGGCCGTCCGGGCTGTGGAAGGGAGAGGTGACTTGCCGCGGCCCGCGCAAGACCACGCTTTCGCACCCTATCGAGGTGGTCGTTCTGACCGACGACAATCGCGTTGCGGCGGATGCCCGGGTGCATCTGCCCGCCCGCCAGCAGGGTGGCGCATCTATCGAGCAGCGCACGGTCCTTGGCGGCGAAAGCGCCGAAGGGAGACTGGAACTTACGGGCCTTGGTAATTTTTCCTCTGGCGGGCAGCGGCTGCCGATCAACAGCTTGTCCTTGGCGGGCGATGGTCCCTCGCTCAGCGGCCAGATCAATATGCGCGGCTGTGACGAGGTGACGCTGACCCATGCCGGCGCCCCCGACACCCCGCCCCTGCCTGACACAGTGACTGGCAGTTGGGTCGGTACCGCCGAGCAGCAGAACGGCGCCATCGCCATGCGTTTCGAGCTGCGAAATGGCACGGCTGGCGGTTTTGGCGAGCTTCGTCTCAGCGCACCGGCACATCTGCCCATGGAACAGCGCAGCAAACTGCATCTCGTCATGATGCCGGTGGGAAAGCTGAACGGATGGCAGGTGATGTTGCCGGTCGGCCAGCGCGCCTTTGACATTTCGCAAGCCGAGGTCCGACGCCATACCTCGGGTCCCGTCGGTCCCTTGGCGAAAGCTGGCGCCTTTCTGGTGTCGGAAACAACGAATGGCGCGCTTGAGGTTGTGGCGCTGATCCGGCAGGGCGATTTCACCAATGCTGCTTCTTTCACTCCCGGCGATCCGCCGCGACCCAATGTCAGAATCCTGGCCATGCAGCGCGCTGAAGCCGGGCTTGCCGATGCCGTCGCCTCGGGCGAAACCCCGCCCGTGATCTTTCCCGACACGATTGGGGGAACACTGGTCGCCGCGCGTTCGCGCGAGGCGCAATGCGCGGTCTTGCACGAATGGATCCGCCCCTATTCCGAGGGCAAGGATATGCGCAGGACAGTGATCGGCAACCTGCAACGCGAACTGGCCGAGGCCTTTACCGATGCCAATTTTGAGCCGGTCTTCGGCCTGCCCTTGGCCCTCCTGAACGATGAAGAGCGCAATGTGCTGGCCCGTTTCATACGTGAGAATTGCGAACAAGGACAGGGAATGGCCGATGTGGGCTTTGCCGGCGCCCATGTCATCGGGCACCAGAGGGGCTTTCGGGAAATGGTCAAGCGGCTGACCGATGTGGCGGAATCGTCGCGTTGGGCGGATATTGCGCTGGACGAGGCGCAGGCACTTTCCAGCACGGCGGATTCCCTTGGCCGGATAGAGCAGATGAAGGCCGGGACCAAAGACCGTGCGGCAGAGCTTTCGGCGCAGCAGATCAACCGGCTGGACGATGGGCTTGCCCTTCGCGCACGCGAGATACGGACGGATATCCTGCGCGCCGATATCGACCGCGACCTGCCCGCGCTTTCCGGCGGCAGCAAAGAGAATGGTGCGCTGGATCAGCTTTTGCTGTTGGCCGCACGCATCGCTGACGAGGATATTCTACCTGACGCACGGCGCGAACTGCATGATCGCATTGCGCCGCCCGCCCTGAAAATAAGCGGTGATTACGTGACCGCGGTGATCGCAGAGGTTCCCGCTCTGCCGGTCTCGTTGCAGGGTCTTGCGGAAGCCCGGCGCATGGGTGCGGTGCTTGATCCGATCGCGGATGCGATGCGCGCCCGCTTTGGTGTCGACCTTGGGCCGCGCATGGAGCCGCTGTATCTGCGCCGCGCCATGATAGAAAACGATCCGGCCGTACTTAACGCCTTTCGACAGCTTCTGGCGGACGTCCCCTCTGGCCGCGGCGTGAAAGGGGCGGTGCGTGACGTCGCGCTGCAATATGTCGATGAGGCGACGATGCAGCGCCTGCCTGAATATGGCGCCGTGTATAAGGCCGCGCTGGAAGAGGCCGAACTGCGTGCGATTACCATCACCGACAACAGTCGCGATCCCAGCCGGGATGAGCCGACCGCTAGGGACATCGCCAGCTTTGCGCTGGAGCGCGTGCGCGCGGTCAATGCGACCATCTCGCAAATGGAAGACGACTGTCTGCAAGGCACTGCGGCTATCGGCAACAACCCGGTGCGGGCGCTGGAGTGCCTGACCTTGCCTGCGGTCCTGACGGGACAAAAGGGCTTTGCCTCCGAGCTGGTCTCGATCACGAAAATATCCTGTTCGCCAGATGGCGGCGGTTTCCTGTGTTATTTCCAGCAAGACATACAATTCATCGGCCCCGGCGGCGCGCCGATAAATCTTGAGGATCTGGTCGGGACCTTCGGCGAAAGGGCGGCCCGGCAGGAGGTTCAGGATGCACGCTTCATTCCGGGCAAGAATGGCTGGCAAGTGATCTGGGGTGATATGCAATAGAGCGAGGGCAAGCTGGCGTTAAAGCTGCGTTTGCAAACCGGGGTAAGTCCACAGACCCAGGGGAATGAGGTGTGGCCAGCATACTCCGGGCAGATGGGATGGCGACCCGGGCGTGACAATCAACGGCATTTCAAGTTAGCTTTAATGCGTGGCCGGGCGAGGATCTGACCAGGACCGGGCTGGCAGCATGAACCAGCCGCAGCCCTCTCGACAGGGCTCACGATCAACGCGCGGCACCCAGATACAGGATCACTGCAATACGAAAGCACGCAAACGAAAGGCACAGATCATGACCAACACCAATCGGCGGAATATTCTGAAACTTGCCCTGACCGCTGCTGCGTTACCTGCCTTGCCGGGTCTGTTGCGGGCGGCCCCCGGCACCCCGGAATTTTCTCCGCAGCCCAATGACTGGCGCAGTTTCGAACTGCGCACCCAAGTCAGGCTTGCGCCGCAGGGTGCGACCCAGATCTGGTTGCCAGTGCCCTCGGTCGAAACGGATTACCAGCGAACCCTGGATCATGCTTTCACCGGGAACGCGACCGAAGCCGCCCTTGTCACCGATCCGGCCACCGGAGCACAGATGCTGCATGCCCGCTTTGACCCTTCGGTCTCCGAGCCGGTGGTGGAACTGGTCAGCCGCTTCCAGACCCGCAACCGCACCGTGGACTGGAACCGGACCTCGGACGTGCAGGAAGATCCCGCCGTGCTGGAGGCAGCGTTGAACGGATCCAGCCTGAAGCCTCTCGACGGCGTGGTGCTGGAACGCGCGCGCGAGATCACTCAGGGTGCAGGCACGGATCGCGAAAAGGTGGCCGCAATCTATGCATGGATCGTGAACCATTGCTATCGCAACATGGATGTTCCGGGCTGCGGGCCGGGCGATATTCAGGCCACGCTGACAACCGCCGGGCTTGGCGGGAAATGTGCTGATCTCAACGGGCTTTTTGTCGGACTGGCCCGTGCCTCGGGGGTGCCGGCTCGCGACATCTACGGCGTGCGCGTGGCACCGTCGGCCTTTGGCTACAAGCAGCTTGGCGCGAACAGCCCCGATGTGACCGGCGCGCAGCACTGCCGGGCCGAGGTCTGGTTGTCGGGCCTTGGTTGGGTCGCCATGGACCCCGCAGACGTTCTGAAGGTGATGCGTGCCGAGACAGACAACTGGATCAAGGATCCGGCCCATCCGCTGGTAGCGCCGGTCAATGCGGCGCTGTTCGGGAATTGGGAGGGCAACTGGGTCGCCTATAACGCGGCCAGCGATGTGACCCTGCCCGGAGCACCTGCGGACGCAGCCCTGCCCTTCCTGATGTATCCGCAGGGCTTGAACGCCAAGGGTCGGCTAAACGAACTGGACGCCAAGGCCTTCACCTATGAAATGACCGCGCAAGAGATCTGAAGCCATCGCCAAAGGGCGTCCGGCAGGACCGGATGCCCTTTCGGAACGACAGGGGCTTGTTGCATTCCACCGTCTCAGCCCCGGGGCGCACAACCCAGCGCAAGCGAGATGGCGCGAGCAGCCTCCACCACCTGCGGCGCAATTTCCTTGAGCTGCTTGCGCTTGATGCGCGAGTCGGGCCCGGACATGCCGATGGACCCAGCCAATTCGCCCGAGCGATTCAGGATCGCGCAGGCACAGGCGGCGATACCGTCGCGCCATTCGCCCTCGGGGACGAGGGCATAGCCCTGTTCACGCGCAAGGCGGATGTCATCGCGCAGTTCGGCCAGTGTTGTCCGTGTGGTGTCGGTATAGCGCACCATCCGCCCTTCGAAACGATCCAGGTAATCGTCGGGCATATGGGCAAGCATCGCCTTGCCGGTCGCAACCGTATAAGCCGGGGCGCGCGAGCCGACACTGGTATGGGCGCGAATGTGATGCGCACTTTCGATCTTGTCGAGATAGACCACCTCGCTGCCGTCCAGTACGGACAGATGCACCGTTTCTCCGGTCTGTTCGGCCAGCCGGATCATGGCGGGGCGGGCGATCTGGGTCAGGTCCATCCGGCGGATCACATGGCTGCCCAGTTCCCAGATGCGCGTTGTCAGCTCATAATGGCTTTGCGGTGGCACCTGCCGGACGTAACCCTGCGAGATCAGGGTGGCCAGCAGGCGATGCACATTGCTTTTCGTCAGCTCAAGCTCATTGGCAAGATCGGTCACGCCACGCGGCTGGTCGCTTAGCGCAAGCGCCTCGATCAGCCGCAAACCCTTTATGAATGCCTTGTCCATGTCCGGCTTGGTCTTCCCTTGCTGGCACGGGCCAAAATGGCCCGCGCGACTGTTATACATGGCTTGGGGCCGTACCGAACAGGTCGGCCCCGGCGTCATTTCGCCAGAAGCGCGTTCAGCTGTTCCTGCCCGTATTCCTCGTTCGTGGTGGTGCCTTGACCCGATGCGGCGCCCCAGTAATCCGGGCTCCATGCGATGGCCTTGGCAAGGTTCTCGGGATTGTTTGCCCAGTATTTGCTGATTTCCGCATCCGCCGCCTCATAGACCAGCGGAGAGGGCAGCGCGACGGGATAAACCGAGGTCAGCTGGGCTGCACGCTCGGCATCCAGCCGCCAGGACAGCAACTTCAGCGCGTTGTCGTAGTTCGGTGCGCCCTTCGGGATCGAGAAGAAGTCGTAATAGACAAAGCCCTGATTCCATTCGACCTCAAGCGGTGCGCCCTCAAGTGCAAGGATCGAGGACGAGCCGGTATAGGCCATGCACATATCCGCCTCGCCATCCAACAGCAGTTGCGGCGCCTGTGCCGAGGTCGTCCACCATTTCGAGACATGCGGCTTGATCTCGGCGATCTTCTTCAGCGCGCGCTCCATGTCGACGGGGTAAAGCTCGTCCTTGGGCACACCATCGGCCATCAGCGCGGCCTCCATGACAAAGCGCGGCCACGCGGGCAGGCAACGCTTGCCGGGGAATTTCTCGGTGTCCCAGAAATCGGCCCAACTTTCCGGCTGCTCGCTGGAATACACGTCGGTGTTATAGACCATGCCAACGCCGATCACCTGCAAGGCCACGCCCTTGGGACGCTTGAGGTTGTCCGGCATCGTCGCCAGCGTCTTCTGCGCCTCGGGCGACAGCTTGGAATAGTCGATGTCGGCCAGGCAACAGTCACCCAGCAGCTTGGTTTCCTGATCGAAGATGAAGGTCAGGTCCCATTCGGCCTTCCCGGCCTCGACCTGCGCCTTGATGCGGGGGCCCGAACGCGCCTCTTGCACCGTCACCACGTCGATGCCGGTTTCCTTTTCAAAGGGCGCATACATCACCTCGCGCAGCGCATCGCCATAAGCGCCGCCGGGGTCCTGCATCACCACCTCGCCTTGGGCCAGCGCCGGGCCGGCCAGCAGCGTGGCCAGAGCCAGCACCGAGACCATGCCGGTTGCCTTCTTGTTCACTTGCAACATTTCATCCTCCTCCATTGGATTTTCTTTGGTTCACGCGGCTTTGCCACGGGTCAGCACGGGGCGGGCCAGAATGATGCCACCCACGACCAGCAGCACTTCTAGCGTCGAGACGACGGCCAGAACCGGGTTCAACTGATAGTTGATGTCGGCCCACAGCATCAGCGGCAGTGTCTTCATGCGTGGACTGGACAGGAACAGCGACAGCACCAGTTCGTCGAACGAGTGCAGGAAGGCGAAAAATACCGCCGCCGCCAATCCCGGCGCAATGGCGGGCAGCGTCACCGTGCGGAACACGGTCAGCGGCGAGGCGCCATGCACGGCCGCCCCCTGTTCCAGCCGCTGGTCCACCGCCTGCAACGAGGCAGCGACGATTACCACCACGATGGGGATACCGCCGATCGCATGGGCGGCGGCAAGGCCCAGATAGGTGCCGACCAGCCCCAGTTTCAGAAACAGCGCGTAAAGCGACAGGCCCAGCACCACCGGGGGCACGATCATCGGGCTGACCAGCAGCAGCATCACCGCTGATTTGTAGCGGATATTGCTGCGCACGATGCCCATGGCCGCCGTGGCGCCAAGGCTGACCGAGATGACCGCCGACAGCGTGGCAATGCCCAGGGAGTTCCAGAAGGCCGTCATCCAGTTGCTGTCGGAAAAGAATTTCTCATACCAGCGCAGCGACCAGTCGGGCGGCGGAAAGGTCAGGTAGCTGGCCTTGCTGAACGAGATCACCATGACGACGATAATCGGCACGATCAGCGCGGTAATCACGAAGCCGCCCATGATCCGCACCGTCCAGCGCCCCCAGCCGGCGGGCAGCAGACCCATCAGCCGCAACAGTGGCCAGCCCAGCAAATCGGCCAGCATCATGGCGATGCCGCGACGTGGCGGCTGGGCACGGGCAGCGGGCGCCGCGACGGGTTTCGCCGGTGCATCGCCCATCTTGCCGCCGCCCCAGATGAATTCGAAACCCATGATCCGGCCCGCCACGCCCACCACGACCAGCGTGATCACCAACAGCACCACGGCCAGTGCCTGCAGGAAGCCTTGGCCGGTGATGGAATCGGCCTGCTGGGTGATATGCATGGCGAACATCTGGTCGCCCGGCCCGCCCAGCAGCGTCGGCGTGATGAAAAAGCCCAGTCCGGCCACGAAGACCAGCAGGAACCCCGCGCCGATGCCGGGCAGCGTCAGAGGCAGCAACACACGCCAGAACACTGCCAGCGGCCCCGCGCCGGATGCCAAGGCGGCACGCGTCAAGCTCTGGTCCAGCCGGGCGACGGATGCGTAAATGCTCAGCACCATCAGCGGCAGCAGCACCGCGGTCATGCCCAGCAGCACCGACCCCCGGTTGAACAGCAGTGCCAGGGGCGAGTCGATCAGCCCCAATGTTTGCAGCAGCTTGTTGATCGGCCCGTTGCGACCCAGCAGCACCATCCACGCATAGGTGCGGATCAGGATGGCGATGAAATAGGGCAGGATCACCGCCGTCGCGATCAGCACTTGCACGATCCCGCGCGTGCGATGGATCAGCAACGCGGTCGGATAGCCCAGCAGCACGCAAAGACAGGCCACCGTAAAGGCGATCTGCATGGTGCGCAGCAGCGATTCCCAATAAAGCGGAACCGTGAACACCCGCTCGAAATGCGTGGACCAGGTCGGACCGGACATGCTGACCCGAAACAGGTCGATAAGCGGCAGCAGGTAGATCACCGAAAGGAACAGCACCGCCGGCACAAGCAGCAGCGCCGGATTCTTCAGCCGCTGCGCCAAGTCGGCACGGGCGGTCGAGCTCAGGCTTGCATCGGTCATGACAGCACCCAGCTGTCGGCCGCGCCCCAGCCAATATGCAGTTGCCCGCCGACGGGGGGTAGGTCGCGCCCGGCGATGTCGGGACAGCGGATCAGCAGGGTCTGGCCGTCATCCAGCACCACCTCGATCCGCAGCACCTCGCCCAGAAACAGCGCCGAAGTCACGGTCGCGGACATGCTGCCCGGCACAGGCGCGTCATGCAGCGCGATCCGCTCGGGGCGAACCAGCACGGTGGCCTTGTCGTTGTGAATGCCGTTGCGCGATTCCGCCTCGAAGACATGGCCGGCGGGTGTGCGCAGCGTCAGGATACGGCCGTTGCGGCCGATCACCTGCGCGTCGATCAGATTGCTTTCACCGACGAACGAGGCGACGAACCGGCTTTGTGGGCGACGATAAAGCTCGGCGGGAGGGGCGATCTGCACGATATGGCCGGCATCCATCACCGCGATGCGGTCGGACATGGTCAGCGCCTCGGACTGGTCGTGGGTGACGAACAGGATGGTGCTGCCGATGGTCTGGTGCAGCTCGCGGATCTCGATCTGGATCGATTCGCGCAACCGGCGGTCCAGCGCGCTCAGCGGCTCGTCCATCAAGACGACGCGCGGGCGCATGACGATGGCGCGGGCGATGGCGACGCGCTGCTGCTGGCCGCCCGACATCTGCGAGGGCAACTTGCCGGCGTGATCCGACAGCCGCATCATCTCAAGCGTTTCCGCCACGCGCCGATCGGTGTTCGTGCGGTCGATCTTGGCCATGCGCATGGGAAAGGCCACGTTCTGCGCCACGGTCATGTTGGGAAACAGCGCATAGCTTTGAAACACCATGCCAAAGCCGCGCCGATGCGTGGGCACGTTCTGGATCGGCGCGCCATCGACCAGAATCTGGCCCTCGTCCAGAGCCTGGAAACCCGCCAGCAGGTTCAGCAGCGTGGTCTTGCCGCTGCCCGACGGGCCAAGCAGCGTAATGAATTCGCCCGGCTTGATGTCCAGACTGATGCGGTCGGCCGCAACAAAGTTGCCGTATCTCTTGACCACGTTGCGAATCGATATGCCCGAGCCGATCGACTCTTGCGAGCGGATGGTTCCAGCCGCTTGTATTTCCGGCGTTTCAAGGCGCAACTCGCGCCGCGCCAATGTCTGCGCCATGCTCTCCTCCAGCGTTCTATATTACAGAACGTCATTCCGTATTTCATTTTCGGTGCTCTGGCCCACTTGTCAAGATAATCTGCACCGCAACGCAAAAACGGTTAAAACTGGCAGAAAGGAATGGATTGACTTGCAAGTTTGGCTCTGCCTATCATGATTTTCAGAATGATGTTCTATAATTTGGAACACGGTGCTGACCGCGCCGAAGGGTTGGGGGAAACATCATGCCAGACGATTTACGGGCCTTGGCCAGCCGTATCCGGCCCGGCATGTCGCTGGCGCTACCGGTGGACTATGCCGGTGTTTCCATGGCGATGACCCGGCCGCTGATCGAACATGGCGCGGGCGATCTGCACCTGGTCTGTGTACCGACCGGGGGGTTGCAGGTCGATCAACTGATCGGTGCCCGGCTGGTGCGCAGCGTCGAAACCAGCGCCGTTTCGCTGGGAGAGGCCGGCGGCGCACCCCGCTTCAATCAGGCGGTGCGGGCAGGCGACATCCAGATCCTCGACGCAACCTGCCCGGCGATCCATGCCGGGCTGATGGCGGCGCAAAAAGGCGTGCCCTTCATGCCGATGCGCGGGCTGATCGGCTCGGATGTGCTGGCCAATCGCAGCGACTGGCGGGTGATCGACAATCCCCTCTGCCCCGGCGATCCCATCGCGCTGATCCCGGCAATCCGCCCCGATGTGGCAATCTTCCATGCCCCCATGGCCGACCGCGACGGTAATGTCTGGATCGGCCGCCGCCGCGAACTTGCCGCCATGGCCTATGCCGCGCCCGAAACACTGGTCACGGTCGAGCGGATCGTGGATCGCAGCCTGCTGGCGGATGAGATCACCGCAGCGGGCACCCTGCCCGCGCTTTACGTCACCGCCGTGGCGCATGCGCCGCGCGGGGCCTGGCCCTATGGGCTTTGGGGCGAATATGCCACCGACACGGCCGAACTGATGCGCTATGCCGCCGCCGCCCGTACGCCGCAGGGCTTTGCCGAATACATGGCCCAAGAGGTGTCGGCATGACTGCCCTGCCCCGCGAAATCCTGATCTGCACCATTGCCCGCTTGCTGGACGGCGTGCGCCATGTCGCGGTCGGCGCCTCGTCGCCCATGCCGGCCGCAGGCGCGATGCTGCGGCGCGCGCTGGATGAAGGGCGGCAACAGGTGCGGCTGTCGATCCTTGGTTCGGTCGAACATAATTTCTTCACCAATGGCTCGGCCGAGCTGTTCGACAGCGCCGGACAGGGGCGGCTGGATGCGTTTTTTCTGGGCGGCGGTCAGATCGACGGACAGGCCAATGTGAACCTTGTCGGCGCGGGCGACTATCCGCAGGGCAAGGTGCGCTGGCCCGGCTCTTTCGGCTCGGCCTATCTTTATTTCACCGTGCCGCGTGTGATCTTGTTCCGCGAAGAACACTCCCCCCGCGTCTTTGTGGACAAGGTCGACTTCATCAGCGCCCCGGGGGTCAGCGAGCCGGGCGTCCATCGCCCCGGCGGGCCGGTGGCGCTGCTGACCAGCAAGGCGCTGTTCAGCTTTGACAAGACGCGGCCGGGCTTCACGCTGGAAAGCATCCACCCCGGTCATGATCTGGAACAGATCCGCGCCGCGACCGGCTTCGCCTTCGCGCATGCCGCGACGCCCGCCGCGACGCCCGCCCCCGATGCCGCCACGCTGTCGCTGCTGCGCGGTCGGGTCCTGGACGAGCTTGCCGAAACCTATCCCGCCTTCGCCGCCGAATGGCGCCGCGACCTGGCGGCCATGATCTCCGAAGGGGCAACCGCATGATCAATACCGGCTCACTGGCCAATCTCAAGATAGTCGACGCCAGCCGGGTGCTGGGTGGTCCCTATGCCGGTCAGATCCTTGCCGATCATGGCGCAGACGTGATCAAGCTGGAGCCCCCGGCAGGCGACGAGACGCGCGGCTGGGGCCCGCCCTTTCTGGGGGATGCGGCCAGCTATTTCCTTGGCCTGAACCGCAACAAGCGCGGCATCGCCGTGGACCTGTCGCAAGAGATGGGGCGCGAGTTGCTGCTGACGCTGCTGGAAGACGCCGATGTGCTGATCGAGAACTTCAAGACCGGCACCATGGAGCGCTGGGGCCTTGGGCACGATGAATTGGCGCGCCGCTTTCCCCGGCTGATCCATTGCCGGGTCTCGGGCTTCGGTTCGGACGGACCCAGGGGCGGGCTGCCGGGATACGACGCCGCCATCCAGGCCCTTTGCGGCATCATGAGCGTGAACGGCGAACAGGGCGGCCAGCCCCTGCGCGTCGGCCTGCCGGTGGTGGACATGGTGACGGGCCTGAATGCCGCGCTGGGTATCCTGATGGCGTTGAACGAACGCGCGACCAGTGGCAAGGGCCAGTTCGTCGAGGCCAGCCTTTACGACTGCGGCGTCTCGCTGCTGCATCCGCATCTGCCGAATTACTATCTGTCGGGCAAGGTGGCCGGGCCTTCGGGCAACGCGCATCCCAACATCTGCCCCTATGACACTTTCACCACCGGGACCGAACCGATCTTTCTGGCCGTGGGAAACAACCGACAATTCGCCACGCTTTGCACCATGATCGACCGCCCCGACCTGCCCGGCGATCCGCGTTTCGCCAGCAACAGCCAGCGCAACATCAATCGCGACGCGCTGAAAGAGCAGTTGGAGGCGGCGCTGGCACCCTTTGATTGCGCCGATCTGTCGGAACGGCTGATCAAGGCCGGCGTGCCCTGCGGTGCGGTGCGCAGCATCGATCAGGTGATTGCCGATCCGCACACGATCCACCGCGAGATGGTGGTGGACATCGGCGAATATCGGGGCACTGGCAGTCCGATCAAGCTGTCCCGCACCCCTGCCAGCTATCGCCGCGCGCCCCCCGCCTTTGCCCAGCACAGCGCCGAGGTCATGGCCGAACGCGCTCTGGACCCCGACAGCTATCGCGACGTGCTGCCGGGCCTTGATCCCGAACCGCAAGCCAAGAGAAAAGCATGACGGACAGCCTGACCATCGGTATTATCGGCGACGGCTTCATGCAGCCCGGTTTCTTTGAAACTGCGCTGCGCGAGAAACTGCCGGATCGCAACCTCGACATCCGCAGCATGGAGATCGACTGGCCGCTGCGGCTGAAGTCCACCAAATACGACCCGACCCTGCCCGTCGGCGAATTCGTCGGCCGGCCCGAGGAATATTTCGACTTCCTGCGCGATCTGGACATCCTGATCACCCATCTGGCACCGATCACCGCCCAAAGTCTGGACCATGCGCCCGGGCTGAAGGCCATCGGGGTCTCTCGCGGCGGGCCGGTGAATATCGAAATGGCGGCGGCCCGTGCACGCGGCATCCCGGTGGTGAATACGCCCGGCCGCAATGCCTCGGCGGTGGCAGAGTTCACCGTGGCCTCGCTGTTGGCCGAAACCCGCAACCTGATCCGCGGCCACATGACCGTGGCCAGCGGCGAGTTCGGGCGCGAGTTCTATCACTATGCCAATACCGGCCCCGAGCTTTGCGAACTGACCGTGGGCATCGTCGGCTATGGCGACATCGGCACAAGGGTCGCGCGGCTGCTGCAACCCTTTGGCTGCCGCATCCTGATCTATGACCCGTTCAAGGAACTGACCGCCGAGGAAAAGGCCGCCGGTTTCGAAAAGGCTGATCTGGACGACCTGATGGCCCGCGCCGACGTGGTGACGCTGCACCCCCGCGTCACGCCGGAAACCAAGGGCATGATCTCGCGCGAGCGGATCGCGATGATGAAGCCGGGCGGCTATATCGTGAACACCACGCGCGGGCAGGTTCTGGACTATGCGGCGCTTTATGACGCGCTGGTTTCGGGACAGCTCAAGGGCGCGGCGCTGGATACGTTCGAACCCGAGCCGCCGCCCGCCGACTGGCCGTTGCTGAAACTGCCCAATGTCACGCTTTCGCCGCATATCGCCGGCGCCTCGCGCTATTCCGCGATCAAGGCCGCCACCATGCTTGCCCACGACATCGCGCTGATCGTCGACGGCCGGCCACCGCTCCACCCCTGCAAATGAGGTTCCCGATGACCGAAGAAGAACGCGCCCTGCGCTCCGAACTGATCGAAGCCTGCCGCAGCATGAACCGGCTGGGCATCAACAAGGGCACCTCGGGCAATATCAGCGTCCGTCATGGCGACGGCTTCCTGATCTCACCCACCGGGATTCCCTATGACAAGCTGCAACCGGAACATGTCGTGGCGATGAACTGGGACGCGACCTATGAAGGCGAGGTCCAGCCCTCGTCCGAATGGCGTTTTCACCGCGACATCCTGCAAGCCCGGCCCGACCTGAACGCCGTAGTCCATACCCATTCGACCCATGCCACGGCGCTGTCGATCCTGGGTCGCGACATTCCCGCGATCCATTACGTCATCGCCGCTGCTGGCGGCAACTCTGTCCGCTGCGCACCCTATGAGCTGTTCGGCACCCAGGAACTGGCCGACCGCGTGGTCACCGCACTGGAAGGTCGCCGGGCCTGCCTGATGGCGCATCATGGCGTCATCGCTGCCCATGCCAATATCGCCCGCGCCCTGGCGCTGGCCGTCACGGTCGAGGAGCTGGCCAGGCAATATCTGCTGTGCCTGCCTTTGGGCGAGCCCCCGGTTCTCTCGGACGAGCAGATCGCCGAGGTTCTGGTCAAGTTCAAGACCTACGGCCAGCAAAGCAGTGCTGCGCTGGAAGGGCTGCGACAGGCATCCTGAATCATGGCTCCGGTGCTTCTCTGCCTCGATTCCGGCACCACTTCTGTCAAGGCGGCGGCCTTCGACGGACAGGGTCGCCTGTTGGCCGGGGCCGAGCGTCCGAACGGTGCCCTGCACCGCGACGGGCTGCGGGTCGAACAGGACATGGACCTGACCCGCGCCGAGGCTCTGGCTGTGCTGCGCGATTGCGCGGCGCAGGTTGCGGGAAACGTGGCGGGGTTGATCGTCACCGGACAGGGCGATGGTCTTTGGCCGGTGGATGTTGCCGGCCGTCCGGTCGGGCGGGCACTGACATGGCTGGACGGGCGCGCGCGCGGGCTGGTGGCAGACATGGCGCCGGCGCTTGACGCGGTGCAGGCGGCGACCGGATCGCGACCGACCGCCGCCGCGGCCAGCCTGCAACTTTTGTGGCTGCAACGGAACGACCCTGCCCGCCACGCCCGGATCGCCCATGCCCTGCGGTTAAAGGAATGGCTGTTCCTGTCGCTGACCGGTCGCGCGCTGGCCGAGCCGACCGCACTGTTGCCGGTCTGGGGCGACTGGCGCAGCGGCGCGCTGACGCCGGTAGTGGCGGAAAGTCTTGGCCTGTCGCGTGGCACCGAGCTATTGCCCGAACTTTCCCCGGTGGGCGCGGCGCGCGCCGGCCTGTCGGAGGAGGCTGCCCAAGCGACCGGCCTGCCGCAGGGTCTGCCGGTGCTGCTGGGACCGGGCGATGTTCAGGCCACGCTGATCGGCCTTGGTCTTGGCAGTCGGCAGGGCGTGACCCGTGCCTCGATCTTCGGCACCAGCGCGATCCACGCCTGCTTGCTGGACGATCCGGCGGCCATGTCGCAGGCCCCAGCCGGCGCAATGATCCAGCAATTCACGCTGGGACCCGGCTATCTGTGCTTTCACCCGTGTTTCAACGGCGCCACGCTGCTGCAGCATCTGTCGCGCCGCTTTGCCGACCTGCCCGCCGCGCCTGCGCCGGACTACTCGGCCCTGATCCTGCACCCCTTCCTTGAGCCCGGCGGCGAGCGCGCGCCCTGGACCGATCCCCATGCCAGCGGCGCCCTGTTCGGACTTGGCGCCGCAACCACGCCGGGGCAGATCGCCTGGGCGGGACGCGAGGCGCTGGCCTTCGTCACCCGAGCCAGCCATGCAATGATGGGGGCGCCGGATGGCGCGTTGTCATTGGGCGGCGGGCTGGCGGGCGACGGGCATTTCGCCCAATTCCTGGCGACGCTGACCGGTTGCACGGTGCAGCGCAGCCCCGGTTCTCATGCCGGGCTGCGCGGGCTTGCCGCCGTCGGGGCACGTTTCCTGCTGGATGCGCCGGACCCCGCCGTCTGGATCGGCAACCCCGAGCAAAGCCTTGCGCCCGAACCCGGTCCCGTCGCAGCTTATGCCGAACGCAAATACCGCCTCTTTACCGCGCTGCTGGAAGCCTCGGCCCCGTTCTGGGAACCGCTTTCCAACCTGCGTGCCGAGGCCGAACGACTGATGGAGACCCCATGAACGGCGCCGATCTTTTGTGTGAAACCCTGCTGGCGAACGGCATCGACACCTGCTTTGCCAATCCCGGCACGTCCGAGATGCATTTCGTCGCGGCACTGGACCGTCAGCCACGGATGCGTTGCGTGCTGGGTCTGTTCGAGGGCGTGGTGACCGGCGCCGCCGACGGCTATGCCCGCATGGCCGACAAGCCCGCCGCCACCCTGCTGCATCTGGGGCCGGGGCTGGCGAACGGGTTGGCGAACCTGCACAACGCGCGGCGCGCGCGCTCGCCCATCGTGAACGTCGTCGGCGATCATGCGACCTATCACCTGCAATATGACGCACCCCTGACCAGCGACATCGACAGCCTTGCTTGGCCCATGTCGCATTGGGTGGGCCGGACCGAGTCCGCCGATGCTGTGGGAGAGCGCACGGCGCAGGCGATCGCCGCCGCACGGACCGGCGCGGGCGGCATCTCGACCCTGATCCTGCATGCCGATGCGGCATGGACGGAAACCTCGGCCGCCGTTCCCGCTGTCGTGGCCCTGCCCTCGCCCGCCACGCCCGACCCCGCACGCATCCGCGAGGCGGCCGAGGCGCTGCGCAATGGCAAGCGCACCACCATTCTTGTCACCGGCACCGCCCTGCGCGCGCCACAGGCCGAGATGCTGGACCGTATCGGACAAAAGACCGGCGCCCGCATCATGGCGCAGCAGGCCAATGCCCGGATGCAGCGCGGCGCGGGCCGGGTGGCACTGGATCGCGTGGCCTATGTCATCGATCAGGCGCTGGCGAATTTCGACGGGACCGAGCAGATCCTGCTGATCGGCGCAAGCGTTCCGGTCGGTTTCTTCGCCTATCCCGGCAAACCCGGGCTGATGCTGCCCGAGGGCTGCCGCGTGATCGCCATGGCGGACGCAGACGACGACCTGCCCGCGGCCATCGCGGCGCTGGCGCAGGAAACCGGCATGGCTCCTGCCGCCCGGCTGACGGAACACGGCGCCCCTGACATGCCCAATGGCGCGCTGACCCCTGACGCCATCGCCATCGCGCTGGCGCATCTGATGCCCGAGAACGCCATCGTCTGCGACGAATCCGTAAGCTCGGGGCGGGATTTCTTCCGCTCGACCCATGGCGCTGCGCCGCATGATTTCCTGCAACTGACCGGTGGCGCCATCGGCGAGGGTATCCCCATGGCCATCGGTGCCGCCGTGGCCTGCCCCGACCGCAAAGTGATCGGACTGCAAGCCGACGGCAGCGGCATGTATACCGTGCAGGGCCTGTGGACGCAGGCGCGAGAGCGGCTGGACGTGGTGACCATCATCTTTGCCAATCGTCTTTACAAGATCCTGCATGGCGAGCTGAAGAATGTCGGCGCGGGCGCCCCGGGTGAAAACGCCCGGCGAATGCTGGACCTTGACGATCCGGCGCTGGACTGGGTGCATATCGCGAATGGCATGGGGGTCGAGGCCGCCCGTGCCGATACCGCGGAAGCCTTTTTCGACCTGCTGCGTTCCGCCATGTCGCGCAAGGGGCCGTTCCTGATCGAAGCCGTGCTGTAAAAGGGGCCAGCCATGATCCGCCGCATCCCGCATTGCAGCCATTGGGGCGCCTATACCATCCTGGTGGAGGATGGCCGGATCACGGGTGTCGAACCGCTGGCCGAGGACCCCGCACCCTCGGCCATCATCCATTCCGTCGCCGAATGGGCCCGGCCCGAACGTCGCGTCCTGCGGCCCATGATCCGCGAGGGTTGGCTGGCCAAGCGCGAACACAGCGATCGCAGCGGTCGCGGGGCTGAGCGTTTTGTCGCCGTCCCCTGGGACGAGGCGCTGGATCTGGTCGCCAACGAGATCACGCGCGTGGCGGACACCCACGGCAATGCCTCGATCTTTGCCGGCAGCTATGGCTGGACGTCCTGCGGGCGGTTCCATCATGCCTCTTCGCTGCTGAAGCGGACGCTGAATCTGGTCGGCGGCTATACCGGCCATGTCGATACCTATTCCATCGCCGCCGGTCCGGTGATCCTGCGCCATGTGCTGGGCGACGACCGCGCTTGCGGCGGGCAGGCCAATACGCTGGACGATATCGCCGAGAATACGGAAACGCTGGTGGTCTTTGGCGCCATGTCGCCGCGCACCGCACAAAGCGAAGCCGGCGGCATCGGCGCGCATTATCTTGAGGGCTATCTGCGCCGGATCGCGGAACGCGGTGTGCGGGTGATCCATGTCTCGCCGCTGCGCGACGACCTGCCGGAATGGGTGGGCGCGGAGTGGTGGCCGATCCGACCCAATACCGACGCGGCACTGATGCTGGGACTGGCGGGCGAAATCGTGGCGGCCGGGCGGCACGACGCCGATTTCCTGCACCGTTGCACCAGCGGGTCTTTGGAATTCCTGGCCTATCTGGGCGGCGATGCGGACGGGCAGCGCAAGGATGCCGCGTGGGCCTCGACCATCACGGGCCTGCCCACCGACGCGATCCGGGCTCTGGCGCGGCGGCTGGTGGACAGCCGCAGTATGCTGACCGTCAGTTGGGCCTTGCAACGTGCCCATCATGGCGAGCAGCCTTTCTGGGCTGCGCTGGGGCTGGCGGCCGTAGTGGGCCAGATCGGCCTGCCGGGCGGTGGCGTCGGCTATGGCTACGGCTCGCTTGGCGGAGTGGGTGCGCCCTTCTCGGTCGGCAAGTCGCCGGGCATGTCGCAGGGGGCCAAGCCCATCGACAGTTTCATCCCGGTTGCACGGATCAGCGACATGCTGCTGAATCCCGGCACACCCTTTACTTATCAGGGCGAGACGCGGAACTATCCCGACACGCGGTTGGTCTATTGGGCGGGCGGCAATCCCTTTCACCATCATCAGGACCTGAACCGGCTTTCCAAGGCATGGACACGACCCGAGACGATCATCGTGCAGGACCCGATGTGGACCGCAACTGCGCGGCGGGCCGATATCGTGCTGCCGGCCTCGACCTCGATCGAGCGCAACGATCTGGCGGGCAACAAGCGCTGCGACCTGATCCTGGCCATGCGGCAGGCCATCGCGCCGCTGGGCCAGTCGCGCTCGGATTTCGACATCTTCGACGCGCTGGCCCAACGGCTGGGCGTAGGCCCTGCCTTCAACGAGGGCCGGGACGAGATGGGCTGGATCCGGCATCTTTACGATGAAAGCCGCACGCACGCCCTGCGCGCGCATGGCTTCCTGATGCCCGCGTTCGAGACGTTCTGGGAACGCGGCCACGCCCCGGTGCCGGTGCAGCGCAACCATGTCTATCTGGCCGGTTTCCGGCAAGACCCGGCGGGCAACGCGCTGGATACGGAAAGCGGGTTGATCGTGCTGGGCAGCAAGACGCTGGCGCAACTGGAACACGACGACTGCCTGCCGCATCCGGCGTGGCTGCCGCCGGCCGAATGGCTGGGCAAGGCCGGAAGAGACGAGTTGCACCTGATCTCGCACCAGCCGCAGGGCCGGTTGCACAGCCAGTTGGAGACGGGTGCGGCCAGCATGGCCGACAAGCGCCACGGGCGCGAACAATTGCGACTGAACCCCGCCGATGCACAGGCGCGCGGCATCGCAGACGGTGCGACCGTGCGGCTGTGGAACGCGCGGGGCGCCTGCTTGGCCTCGGCTTGCATCAGCAGCGACACCGCGCCCGGCGTGGCCGTGCTGCCAACGGGGGCGTGGTTCACGCCTGTCGGGGACGGTCCGGAAATCTCGGGCAACCCCAATGTGCTGACGCTGGACATCGGCACCTCGGCCTTTGGGCAGGGTTGTTCCGCCCATACCTGCCTGATCCGCGTCGCGCCCTATGCCGGCGACAACCGCGACCCGATGCGGACCTATCAATCACAACTGGCAGAAATCCTGCCCGACCTGGAGAATACCCCATGACCGAAGCCCCCGTCAGCCGCTTTGCCGTTCCCAGCCTCGCCGACATGCCCGAGGATATCCGCACCCGCATCGAGGCGGTGCAGGAGAAATCGGGCTTCATCCCGAACGTGTTCCTGACGCTGGCGCATCGCCCGGACGAATTCCGCGCCTTCTTCGCCTATCACGATGCCCTGATGGACCGCCCCGGCAACCTGACCAAGGCCGAGCGCGAGATGATCGTCGTCGCCACCTCGACCGTGAACCAATGCCAGTATTGCGTCATCGCCCATGGCGCGATCCTGCGCATCCGCGCCAAGAATCCGCTGATCGCCGATCAGGTGGCGATCAACTACCGCAAGGCCGACATCACGCCCCGGCAAAAGGCGATGCTGGATTTCGCCATGAAGGTCTCGGCCCGCGCGCACGAGGCTGGGGACGAGGACTTCGCGACGCTGCGCAGCCATGGTTTCGACGACGAGGATATCTGGGACATCGCTGCCATCGCCGCCTTCTTCGGCATGTCGAACCGCCTTGCCAATGTATCCAGCATGCGGCCCAATGACGAATTCTACGCGATGGGTCGCTGATCATGGCGGTCGGCTACAGGCAGATGCTGGACGAGGCCGATGCGGTGGTGCAATCGGTCACGATCGAGGAAGCGGCCGCGATGCGGGACGATCCTCAGGTGGTCCTGGTCGATATCCGCGACCCGCGCGAGCTTGAGCGCGAAGGGATGATTCTTGGTGCCTTTCACGCCCCGCGCGGAATGCTGGAGTTCTGGATCGACCCCGAAAGCCCCTATCACAAACCCCGCTTTGCCGAGGGCAAGACTTATGTGTTCTACTGCGCCTCGGGCTGGCGCTCGTTGCTGGCGGCAAGGGTGGCGCAAGAGATGGGGCTGGACGCGCGGTCTCTGCGCGGCGGCTTTGGGGAATGGCGCAAGGCCGGCCAGCCGGTGGCCGAGCGTGCGGCAAAAGGATAAGCACCGCCCCCGATTGCCGGGGCGGACGAGGGGAGAATGATGACCAAATACGACCAAGGACTGGACCGCCTTGCGGCCAACCATCAGCCGATGACGCCGATATCCTATCTGCAGCGGGCGGCGCGAACCTCTCCCGACCACCCGGCGGTGATCCATGGCCGCCAGCACCACAGCTATGCCCGGCTCTGGTCCGATTGCCGCCGGTTGGCCTCGGCACTGGCTGGCCGGGGCATTGGCCGGGGCGATACCGTCTCGGTTATCCTGTCGAACACGCCGCCCATGATCCACGCCCATTTCGCGGTGCCGATGGCCGGGGGCGCGGTGCTGCATTCGATCAACACCCGGTCGGACGCCGCAACCGTGGCCTTTCAGCTGGACCACGCGGAAAGCCGTATACTGATCGTGGATCGCGAGTTTTCGGCGATGGCCGCTGAAGCGCTGGCGCTGGCCAAGGTCCGTCCGCTGGTGATCGACTTTGACGATGCCGAATATCCCGACGATGCCCCCCACCCCAAGGGAGAACCCATCGGCGATCTGGACTATGAACAGTTCCTGGCCGAGGGCGACGCAGAATTTGCCGGCTCCCTGCCCGGCGACGAATGGGACGCGATTTCCCTGAACTATACCTCGGGCACGACGGGCAACCCCAAGGGTGTCGTTTGCCACCATCGCGGCGCGGCCCTGATGGCCCTGAACAACGTCATCCATGCCGGGTTGGGCAAGCATCCGGTCTATCTGTGGACGCTGCCGATGTTTCACTGCAACGGCTGGTGCTTCCCGTGGGCCGTGCCGGTGCAGGCGGGCACGCAGGTCTGCCTGCGCTGGGTTCGTGCAGGCGCGATCTACGACGCCATCGCCGATCACGGCATCACGCATCTGTGCGGAGCGCCCATTGTCATGTCCACCCTGCTCAACGCCCCGGACGAACAGAAACGCAGCTTTCCCCAGCAGGTGGTCTTTAACACCGCTGCGGCGCCACCACCCGAAACGGTCCTGCGTGCCATGGCCGATGCGGGTTTCAGCGTGACCCATCTTTACGGCCTGACGGAAACCTATGGCCCGGCCGTGGTCAACGAATGGAACCCCGCGTGGGACGTGCTGCCCGCACCCGAGCAGGCGGCGCGCAAGGCGCGGCAGGGTGTGCGCTACCTGTCGCTGGACGATCTGGCGGTGATGGACCCGGAAACCATGCAACCCGTGCCCGCCGACGGCCAGACACTCGGCGAGGTGATGTTTCGCGGCAATGCGGTGATGAAAGGTTATCTGAAGAATCCCGAGGCCACGGCGGCGGCTTTTGCCGGCGGCTGGTTCCATTCCGGCGATCTGGCGGTGATGCATCCCGACGGCTATATCCAGCTCAAGGACCGCTCCAAGGACATCATCATCTCGGGTGGCGAGAACATCTCGTCCATCGAGATCGAGGAACAGCTTTACCGCCATCCCGCGGTTGCAGCTTGCGCGGTGGTCGCCATGCCCAGCGAGAAATGGGGCGAGACCCCCTGCGCCTTCGTGGAATTGCGCGACGGCTGCGAGGAAACCGAGGCCGGCCTGATCGCGCATTGCCGGACCGGGCTTGCGGGCTACAAATGTCCGTCGCGGGTGGTTTTCGGACCATTGCCCAAGACCTCGACCGGCAAGACCCAGAAATTCGCCCTGCGCACGCAGGCAGCAGAGCTGGCGCGGGCGCCGGTGTAAGGCAATGGGACCGGGTCGCCCCGGTCCCTGCAAAGCCTATGCGCCGATGTCGATGATCACGCGGCCCCGGATCTGGCCCGCGACGATGTCGGCCGCAAGCTCGGGCAGCTTCGACATGGGTTCGACCCGCGCGATGCTGGCCAGATGCGCCTTGTCCAGATGCGCGGCAAGCGTCGCCCAGGCCCGGTCGCGCTTTGCCTGCGGCGCCATCACGCTGTCGATGCCCAGCAACGCAACCCCGCGCAGGATATGCGGCATGACCGTCGCGGGCAGATCAAAGCCGCCCGCCAGCCCACAGGCCGCGACCGCGCCGCCGTAATTGATCTGCGCCAGCACATTGGCCAGTGTGGTCGAGCCCACGCTGTCCACGGCCCCCGCCCAGCGTTCCTTTTGCAGCGCACCGCCCTTTTCGGCCAGCGTGGCGCGATCCAGAAAGCCGGTAGCCCCCAACCCGGCCAGATAATCATGCGTCTCGGGCCGGCCGGTGGCGGCAGTGACGGTATAACCCTTGGCCGACAGCAGGCTGATCGCGGTCGAGCCGACGCCCCCTGCCGCACCGGTGACCAGAACCTCGGCGCCGCCGGGGCGGATCGCGCCCCAATCCTCAAGCGCATCGACACAAAGCGCGGCGGTATAGCCGGCCGTGCCGATAGCCATGGCGTCCTGCAACGAAAACTGCTCAGGCAGGCGGGTCAGCCATTCGGGTTTCAGTCGCTGGAACCGGCTGTAGCCGCCCCATTCTGTTTCGGACAGGCCCCAGCCGTTCACGATCACCTTGTCGCCCGGCTGCCAGCGATCCGAGCGACTTTCGACCACGGTGCCGGCAATATCGATCCCCGCCACCATCGGCAGGCGGCGGGCAATGCGGCCCTTGCCGGTGATCGCCAGCCCGTCCTTGTAGTTCAGTGTCGAATAGGCGACCTCGACCAAGACGTCATGGTCGGGCAGCGCATCGCGGGTCAGGTCGCGGAACGCAGCCACCGGCTTGCCGCCCTGATCCTCGATCAGCAGGGCACGGAATGTTTCGGTCATGGGGTTCCTCCTGAGGGTTTGTCGGTATTGCGGCGAGCAAGTGCCTGATCCAGCACGGTGCGCATGGTTTCGACATGGTCGCGCATCAGTCGCGCTGCCGTCTCGGCGTCGTGGGCGGCAATGGCCGCGCGGATGTGTTCATGCGCAGTAACGGTGCGGCGGCGTTCGTGATCGCGATAGATCAGCATATTGGTGATCGGAATGAAGCTCTCGATCATCGCGTGCATCATCAGTTGCAACGGGCCGTTGCCCGTGGCCTGCACGACCGCGCGATGGAAACGGACGTCCGAGGCGCAGAACTCCTCGTCCGACAGTGCCTCGTCCCGCTGCAAGGCGATCTCGGCGGCCATTGCCGCAAGATCGTCATCGCCGCGATTCTGCGCGGCAAGACGGCAGCACAGCGCCTCGGTCTGCATCCGCGCCGTCACGATCTCGTCGATATCGAAACGGCCCATGCCGACCAGCAGCGTCGCCGTATCGGTAATGGTGCGCGCCGCGCCATCGGCATCGGGGCGGTTGACGAAGGTGCCGCCCGCAGGCCCCCGGCGCGAGCGGATCAGGTTCTGCGCCGCCAGCACCTTGAGCGCCTCGCGCACCGTGGGACGCGAGATGCCAAAGCGCCGTGCCAGTTCCTCTTCGGTCGGCAGGCGTTCGTCCACCGCAAGCCGGCCTTCAAGAATGGCGGTTCGGATCAGGTCGGCCACCTGCCGGGCCAGACCGCCGCGTACGATCTCGTCATATTGCAGGGTCATCGGCATCCTTTCGTTTCACGCAGGCTAACAGAATAGCGCAAAACATAAAAGGTATGACAAATATAAAATTGCCTATGGCCTTTGCGGCAAGGTTCTCATCATGCTTGGCAGGCTCGGCCTGATCTGGCATCTGTTACAACAAATCGAACATCGGCTCGCCAGACACGTCCAGCCAGCATGACCAATCAACAAAAAAGGTCTGAATAATGGCTGTCTCTCGCCGTGCCGCTGTGACGGGTCTTGTCGCACTAGGTCTTGGCCTGCCCGCTATCCGCGGCCTTGCCTTGCCGGCGTCCCGTCCCTGGCTTCCGCGACCGGTCGAGCTGGCTTCTGGTGAAATCCTTGCAGCCAGCCGTGCCCGGTTGCCCTTTACTGCGGCTGAAAGCCGAGGATATGGCTATAATCAGACCAGCCCGGGCCCGTTGATCCGTGTCCGCAAGGGGGAAGAGTTCCGCATTCGGATCGCTAACCATCTCAATGAGGAAACCACCTTTCATTGGCACGGCCTGATCTGTCCGACCGAGGCTGACGGCCAGCCACAAAACCCCGTTTTGCCGGGTGAGTCTGCCGAGGTCGCCTTTCCCATTCTTCAGCGCGCCGGGCTTAGCTGGTATCATCCGCATCCCCATGGCGCGACGGCGAAACAGGCATGGCATGGCATGGGTTGGGCGGTTTCTTTGTGATTGAGGACGAAGAAGAAAAGGCTCTCGGCCTGCCTTCCGGCGAAGATGAGTGGTTCCTCTTTCTGCGCGACATTCAGCTTGATGCGCTGGGACGGATCTTCTTTCCCGACGATGCCGGTGGTTCGGAGGGCACCCTGCCGCTGATTAACGGCGTGGTGAACCCGCGCGCCCACGCGGCCAACCGCCAATTGCGCCTGCGCATTCTGAACGGCGCCAATGCCCGCGTCTTTCGGCTATCAGCCGATGCGCCCCTGACGCTGATCGGCAATGATGGGGGGTTGCTCGAAACCCCTGTTCCGGTGGATCAGATCCAGATGGGGCCAGCAGAACGGATAGACGTGATCCTGGATCTGCGAAAGATCGCTCCGGGAACGGTGGTTGGTCTGCGCGACGACAGCTTCGCCGCCCCGCTGCTGGAGATCACAGTGCGCGAAGGGGCGCCGGACCATTGGCAATTGCCCAAGCGGCTCTCGACGATCACGCCGTTGGTGCATCACGGCAGCGAACCTGACCGCGTATTCACCTTTCAAGGGGACAGCACGATCAACGACAAGCCCTTTGAGCCGACCCGGATCGATTTCGCCATTCCCTTTGGCAAGGTTGAGCGCTGGCGTTTCCAATCAGCGCAGGGTGCCCCGCATCCAATCCACATTCACGGAGCCCATTTTCAGGTCATCCAGCGCAGTGGCCGTGGTCGCAATCAGGTCGAACCTTGGGAACGGGGTTGGAAGGACACGGTCCTGAAATGGGCGCCCGAACAGGTCGATATACTGGTGCGCTTCGACACTTATGAAGGCCGTTACCTTCTGCATTGTCACAAGCTGGAACACGAGGACGGCGGCATGATGCTGAATTTCGTGGTCGGCAAAGACCCCGAGGCGGCGCTGGAAAAGGCTCGGATCGAGGCGCTTTACGGCCCGATCTGCACGACGCGCCAAGGTTAGCTGTCGATGGACCCTTTAATTGACCAGACGTTCCGGGCGTCCTTTGCCGGAGTCGTCTGAGGCCACAGGCCCGGCGATCAGGTCGTCGCGGAACTCTCGCATCTGATCGCACTCTGCTGTGTTCCGCCGATCACCGATGTCATATTCGGCATCGAACGCCGGCCGATACTGCTTGAGCCAACGCGCAAAAGGCATTTATCCGCGCAACCGTCCGGTAGGCAGAAGTCCCTCGAATAGAGGGACCATCCGACATCCAAGGCGCTTGCATTGTCAGGGCGCGATCACCTTGCGGCATAGATTGCCGCTGCCTGTATGCGCGTCGTGACACCCAGTTTTTGCAAAATCTTGGATAAGTGGTAACCGACCTGCTTCTGAGGAATATTCAGGATAATCGCGATCTCCAGGTTGGTTTTGCCCGAGGCGACCCAATGCAGGATATGGCGCTGCTTGCCGCTAAGGCTGTCGAGCCTGCCGGAAGTGGCTGTCTTGCGGAAAGAGAGTTTGCCCAGATGGTCAAGACGGGACAGCGCCGTATAGCCGATCACCTTGGAAAGCGCGCCGACCTGATCGGGGGGAAGAATGCCGGGCCTGAAGGCCAGAAAGGTGATGGCGCTGAACTTTCCCTCGGCCGCAGGCAACGGGATGGTCGCGCCACCCTTGATGCCGATGGTGGAAATCATCTCTGTATAGGCTGGGGCCCCCATCCCCGCGATTACCTTGGGGGTCCAGACCAAAGGCGAAGTTTGAGTGCGGGTGTAGCGCAGCAAGGGGTCGTAGTGTATGCGGAAACACGCCACTTCTGTGAAGTTATAGCAGCTTTCCTTAGGGAATCGAAGAGGTTACCGCATGACTACTTTCAGGATAATGACACAATCCCCGACCATTGCGGTTTGGAGCAGGTGTTCCTGCCCCCTTCATCCTGACGCATCGTTTCGTTTCCCGCTGGCAAGGATTACCGCCGCTGTCCGGCGCTTATGTGCCGCTGCCGGTTTTTGTACGGTAACGAGTGTCTTGGTTGGGGGCCTCGGAGGTAGAGGTTTGCTTTGCAAGCCGCCTCGGGGCACCCGCATGAGACGGTCATCCCGGCAGCGATAAAACAAGTTCGGGTCTGCCTTTGCCCTCGTGCAACGGGGGCGCCCGGCGGGCTGCCCATGCACAGGCTGCAAAAACCGCACATTGCGGCGTCCCACCCCAGAATAATGTACGGAGATCGTGAACGATGCCCCATTTGTCATATATCAGCCTTTCAGACATGGACTTCAGCGGTGGCTCCTGGGCCATAACCAGCGATAGCGGCGCGGGTCTTGTCGGATTTCAGGTCACCATTGATCCGGACTACGAAGTTTCCTCCATGGTGGTGAATGACGACGATGGGATGTTCGAGGACAACGACAACGACAACGGCGATGGCTGGGGGGATAACGGCGGCCCGCAAACCTTGGGCGAAGCCGCGGTCCTGAACGGCACGCTGTATGCCGCATCCGCACCAGCGCCGGCGCGTTTGGACAAAGCAGGCCCTCGGCAGACCTGCTTGTTTCGCCGCAGCACCGCATTCTTGTTCGCTCGAAAATCGCGCAGCGGATGTTTGGCGCGACCGAAGTGCTGGCCGTTGCCAAGCAGCTCTTGCAGATCGAAGACATCGATATTGTGCAGGACATCGAAGGGGTGGAATATTTCCACGTCCTTTTTGATGGCCATGAAATCGTGATCTCGAACGGTGCCGAAACCGAGTCGCTTTATACCGGCAAGGAGGCGCTCATGGGCGTAGGTCCGGCTGCACGCGAAGATATCTTCACGCTGTTTCCCGAACTTCGGGATGCGGCGCAAACCCCGCCCGGCGCCCCCCCGGCCCCCTGCCGCTCAAAGGCCGGGGCCGCGATAATTCATGTCATCAGGCCCTTGGCATAGGCCTCCAACTGCGTGACCACCGTGCCCCAGCCGTCGAAGAAGCCCATTTCCTCATGCGACTTGCGGGTTTCGGGATTGCGGTGGCGGGCAATCGCCGTATAGGTCGTGCCACCCCCGGGCGCATCCGAGAGCAGCAGGATCGCGGTCATGAACGGTTCGGGCGCAGGTTTCCAGCCTTCGGTATAACCATCGGTAAAGACCAGCTTCTCACCCGGCACCACCTCCAGATAGACGCCGTGATTGTCCATCACATTGCCGTCCACATCGAAGCTTGTATTGAACCGCCCGCCAACCCGTAGGTCGATATCCACCGCGGTCACCTTATGCGGTGCTGGCACGAAGAAATGCGGGATATGCTCGGGTCGCGTCCAACATTCCCAGATGAGTTGCCGCGGCACAGCCAGCGTGCGGGTAAAGCTCAGATCGGTGTCGGGATCCAGTTCGGGTGTCATTTCTCGCGCTCCTCCATCAATTTCAGCACATAATCGTCCAGCCGGTCCAGCCGGGCTTCCCAGAGGTCGCGCTGTTCATCGAGCCATGTCCGCACCGGGGCCAACGCCTTGGGCACGATGACGCAAGATCGCACCCGCCCATCCTTTGACGTGGCGATCAGCCCTGCCTGTTCCAGCACCGAAAGGTGCCGCATCACCGTCGGCAGACGCAGGCCCGTGGGATTGGCCAGCGCGGTTACCGGCGCAGGCCCGTCGGCCAGACGCGTCAGGATCGCACGCCGGGTCGGGTCTGCCAGCGCATGGAAGATCAGCGAAAGATCGGGATCATGCTTAGCCATACAGCTAACTATAATTCATCCCGACCCCACGACCAAGAAAAACTTCGCAAGTCGGCTAAGTTTTCTTGTCGAGATTTCGATGCATCTCGGCGCAGCCTGCCGGCTGGCTGTGTCGGCACAGGACCCATGAACGGTGAGGAAGGTCTCATTTCGATGTGTCAATAGGCGATATGTCATTGGCCAAGCTTGCCCAGGGTTATCACCGATACCTTCCATCTCGACGATCAGGACGCCGAATGCGATGGCACCACCCTCCTGCCGCTTGCCAAAATGCCCGATGCAGACGGTCGGGATCAGCGGCAGTCATGGCCCAGCGGGCCAAATACGAGGATTACCAGAACAAATTTTTGCAATCGCAGATGCGTCGCTACTCTCGCTGCCAGCACAACTGTTTGAGAGGGTGGATCACATGACTGACGACATGCTGCACGTCATGGAATGGCATAACGGCGAAAAGGATTTTTCTCCCTTTTCGGACGCCGAAATGCAGCGGCGGCAGGACGACATGCGCCGTTGGATGGAGGAAAACGACGTCGATGCGGCGCTGTTCACCTCGTATCATTGCATCAATTATTACTCGGGCTGGCTCTACTGCTATTTCGGCCGCAAATACGGCATGGTCATCACCCAGAACGCCGCAACGACCATCAGCGCGGGCATCGACGGGGGCCAACCCTGGCGGCGCAGCTTTGGCGACAACGTGACCTATACCGATTGGCGCCGCGACAACTATTTCCGGGCTGTGCGGCAACTGACCCCCGGGGTCAAGCGGCTGGGGATCGAGTTCGACCACGTCAACCTGGATTTCCGCCGCCAGCTTGAGGCGGCCTTGCCCGGGGTAGAGTTCGTCGATGTCGGCCAGCCCTCGATGTGGATGCGCAGCATCAAGTCGGCCGAAGAGCACAAGCTGATCCGCGAAGGCGCCCGCATCTGCGACGTCGGCGGCGCGGCCGTGGCCAATGCGGTCAAGGCGGGCGTGCCCGAGCATGAAGTTGCCATCGCCTCGACCAACGCCATGATCCGTGAAATCGCCGGTTCATTCCCATTTGTCGAACTGATGGACACCTGGACATGGTTCCAGTCGGGCATCAACACCGACGGGGCGCATAACCCGGTTACCAACAAGAAAATCAAGTCCGGCGAGATCCTGTCGCTGAACTGCTTCCCGATGATTTTCGGCTATTATACCGCGCTGGAGCGCACGATGTTCTGTGACAGTGTGGACGATGCCAGCCTTGATATCTGGGAAAAGAACGTGGCTGTCCATCGTCGCGGTCTGGAACTGATCAAGCCGGGTGCCAAGTGCAACGAGATCGCACAGGAGCTGAACGAGATGTATCGTCAGTGGGACCTGCTGAAATACCGCAGTTTTGGCTATGGCCATTCATTCGGCGTTCTCAGCCACTATTACGGCCGCGAAGCCGGGGTCGAGTTGCGCGAGGACATCGAAACCGAGCTGAAGCCCGGCATGGTCGTCTCGATGGAACCGATGGTCATGTTGCCCGAGGGCGTGCCCGGTGCGGGTGGCTACCGCGAGCATGACATTCTGATCGTGACCAAGGACGGGGCCGAAAACATCACCGGCTTCCCTTTCGGTCCCGAACACAACGTTATCCGCAACTGATCCCTGGGGGACCGGCAAACGAAAAACGGGCCCGCCAACGCGGGCCCGGCGCATGTCATCCGGCAGGATCAGGTGCCGAACTCAACCCGCAGCGCGTCGACAATGCCCTTTGTGCAGACATCCAGCAAAAGCTGGCCTTTCTCGACCGAGGCTTCCTTGGGCGAGGACAGCGTGCCCGATACGGGCGTCCATTCCGGTTTCACGGGATAAACGTCGTAGGGCGGGAACTTGGCCGGTTCTACGTCCACCGCGCGGCTCAGATCGACAAGGTGGGGGTAAAGCACAAGCATCAGCGATGTCTCCAATACCCCGCCATGTTCCAACTCCCAGCCGGGGAAACCATCGGGATACAGCCGCGCGATATCAGCCTCTCCGACGAAATCCCAATAGGACACCACAACCACCTTCACGTCCGTGATGCCGTCCCAGCGCAATTCCCGCAGCGCAAGGTCGATCCCCTCGATGATGAACCAGGAGTTTTCATAATGACCATTCACCAGACAGATCCTGCGGACGCCGTGACGGGCGAATTCCTTGATCACGTCGCGCAGGGCCGAGACCAGCGTGGCGCCATCAAGGCTGGTGGTGCCGGGCAGATGGTTGCCGCCTCCGGATTTCTGGTGCGACTTGTAACCATAGGTAAACGGCGGGGCCACCAATGCACCGGTTTCCAGCGCCACGCGACGGGCAAATTCCGTGGGCAGCAGCACGTCGACATGCAGCGGCATGTGATGACCGTGCTGCTCCATCGCACCGATCGGAATCAGGATCGGCGTGGCTCCGTCCTTTACCGCAGCGTGATAGTCGGGCCAGGCAAGTTCGGCGGCGAATGCTGATTTTTCCGGCATGATGCACCTTGTTGTGAAATCTGTGCCGGAATTAGAAATTCTCGTTGATTATAAAGGAAATATATAGTCGCAATGATTGCATTGCAGGGATAAATCCATGGCTGGTATCACCAACTTACCCACCGATCTGCTGCGCACCTTTATCACCGTGGTCGAACTGGGCGGTCACTCGCGGGCAGGCGCAGCATTGGGACGCAGTCAGCCCGCCATCTCGTTGCAGATCCGGCGGCTCGAAGAACTGGTGCGCGCACCACTGCTGGCGCAAGAGGGCCGCACGATTCTGCCGACCCCGGCAGGAGAGGCGCTGCTGAGCTATGCGCGCGAGATGGTACGCATCAACGACGAGGCGATAAGCTATTTCCACCGCTCGGATAAAACCGGGGTTCTGCGAATCGGGCTGCCGACCGACTATGCCGTGGCTTTTCTGCAAGGCACGCTGACGCGCTATATCCACGGCCATGCCGAGGTCGAATTGGAGGTGCATTGTGATCTTTCCCGCGAATTGCACCAGCATCTGCGCTCGGACGATCTGGATATCATCGTGGCCATGATGCCGACAACGCGCATGCCCTATCTGTCGCGCATGTGGACCGAGCAGCCGATCTGGGCCGCGGCCGAAGGCTTCTACTTACCCCCGCATGCCCCCGTCCCGCTGGGGGCCCATCCCGAGGGCTGCGACTATCGTGCCCGGATGATTCAGGCGCTGGACGCGATGGAGCGGCGCTGGCGGATCGTCTATACCGGTCCCGGCATTACAGGGTTGCAGAATGCGGTGAAGAACGGACTTTGCGTCACCGCGCTGACCCGTGCAACCATGCTGCCCGGCATGCGTGTGCTGACGGAAACCGAGGGCTTTCCTGCATTGGAACCGCTACGGGTGGGTCTGTTCTATAAACACCCCCGCCTGTCTGCGGCCGGCCTGCAACTGGTCAGCGATCTGGTGGCCGATCTGGATCGGGTCGGCTCGGGGATTCATGCCGCGCCCGTCTGAAAGACCCGGCATAACGCGCGCAAATGTCAGGATTGAAATATCCGATTTTGCATGAGCGAAACCTTCTCCTAGCCTGATCGCATCAAACAAACAAAACAATCAACAGGGTGATGATATGACACAGGACGAACGAGGCCGGCACCTCAGCATGTCGCGCCGCACGGCGCTGTCGCTGGGGGCGGCGGCGCTGGCGACACCGATGTTGTCGCGCCGGGCATTTGCCGCGCCGACGCAGCTGACCATGCTGGCGTGGTATGGCCATGCCGAGCCAGATATCGTGGCCGAATTCGAGGCCGAGAATAACGTCAAGTTCGTACCGAAATACTATACCGGCGGCGACAACATGCTGGGGCTGATCTCGCAAAGCCCGCCCGGCACCTTTGACGTGATCCTGTCGGATGCGGAATATGTTCAGCAGCTCAATGCGGCCGGCTATATCGAGGCACTCGACCCCGCCGACTATCCCTTCGACGAATTCTTTCCAGAGTTCCACCGCTTTCCGGGCCATTGGGACGGCGATACGCTTTACTCGGTCATCACCCGCTTCGGTTTTCTTGGGGTCGCCTACAATACCGATGCCCTTACCGAGGCGCAGGCGTCGACCTATGACGTGTTCTGGGACCCGGCGCTGCAGAGCAAGGTTGGGCATTTCGACTGGCACCTGCCCAATCTGGGGCAGATCAGCCTGCTGAACGGCAATGCCAGCCCCTATGACATCGACGCAGCCGCCTGGGACGGCGTCAAGGAAAAGACCATGTCGCTGCGGCGGCAGATCGGCGGCTTTTTCGACTATGGCGGCACCTTCTCATCGCTGAACAACGGGCAGATGCTGGCCTTTGCGGGGATCGGCGACTGGATCACGGGCACGCTGGAAAAGAACGGCGCCAAGGTCCGCTCGGTCATCCCCGAGCAGGGCGGGCTGCAATTCACCGAATCCTTCTCGATCGGCAAAGGGTCGTCCAAGGCCGAACTGGCGAAAAAGTGGATCCAATATATCACCTCGGCCAAAGGCCAGGCAAAATCGGCGCAGATGGCGGCCTATCCCTGCCTGATCCCCAACGAGAAAGGCTGGGACGTTCTGAACGCCGAAAACCCGCAAGAGGCCGCGCGTCAAGGCATGGTCCCGGGACAAAGCAACGCCATGGACATGATCCGTTCGGGCCGCATCAAATATCGGCAGCTTCCCGTGCAGCAATCGCTGGAAGAGTGGAACGACTTCTGGTCGGATTACAAAAGCGCCTGAGTCCATGTCGGCCGGACACGGGTGCCGGCCGCGCTGAATACCCAGCCGGAGCCCGCCGATGCGACGCCATATCTCGCTTTACGGACTGACATTCTCATTGCCGCTGCTGATCTGGCAGCTTCTGTTCTTTGTTTTTCCGCTGTTTTTCCTGATCGCCCTCAGCTTCTGGACGGTCCGGAATTTCCGCATGGAGCCGGGGTTCGATACGGTAAACTGGGTAACCATGTATGGCCGTCCGATCTTCTGGCAGGCCTATGGCACGACGCTGGCTTTGGCCGCAGCCGCCGCCGTGCTGACCAGCGCACTGGCCTTTCCCTGCGCCTATGCCATCGCCTTCAAACTGTCGCCCGCCGTCCAGCGATGGGCGGTTTTCCTGATGGTGATACCATTTTTCACCAGTTATCTGGTCCGCGTCTATTCCTGGCAGGTCTTCCTGTCGGATGCGGGGATCATCAACGTCATGCTGGGGTGGCTGGGACTTGGTCCGTTCCGGTTGCTCAATACCGTGGGCGCGACGATGATCGGCTATCTGACGCTGAGCTTGCCGCTGGTCATCCTGCTGCAACTCTTCAGCCTGATCTTCGTGGACCGGACACTGATCGAGGCGGCGCACAACATGCGTTGCGGCAGGCTGCGCACCGTTTTCGCAGTAGTGATCCCCTCGGCCCGCGTGGGACTGGTGATTGCTGCCTTATTCAGCTTTATCCTGTGTTTCGGCGATTTCGTCAGCCCCATCTATCTGGGCGGAGGCGACCCGACCACACTGTCCATCCTGATCACCGACACCACCAAATCCGGCCAGCAATGGCCGCGGGCCGCGGTGATCGCACTGACAATGATTGCCACGCTGCTGGTGATAGCCTTCCTTTCGGTCCGCTTTGCCTACAAGGGGCGCGAGAAATGAACCCGGAAAACGAACTGAACCGTAGCCCCCTGATCGACGGCGCGCTGAAGCTCTATGTCCTTCTCGCCTATCTGTTCGTCTTCGCGCCGATCCTTGCAAGCTTCGTCTTCTCATTCAATTCGGATCGCTTTCCATCAATCCCGTTGGGGCATTTTTCGACGGAATGGTATCGCGCCGTCGCCTCGGACCCGCTGGTCTGGGATGGGTTGCGCAACACGCTGCTGATCGGCGCCGTCGTGGGGATCGTCTCGACCGCGCTTGGCTTTGGCGCGGCCTATACGGATTATCGCTACCGGTTCTTTGGAAAGCAGGTCTATCTGGCGCTGGCACTGTTGCCGCCGACCATTCCCGTGGTGATCATGGGGCTGGCGATGCTGGCCTATCTGTCGCGCATCAACCTGTCAGGCAATGCGCTGTCGGTGATTATCGCCCATGTGGTGATATGCTCGCCCTTCGCCATGGCGGTAATCCGGCTGCGGCTGTCGCAGATGGACCCGTCGCTGGAGCCGGCCGCCTGGAACCTCGGCGCCTCGGAATGGGCGGCGATGCGCCATGTCATTATCCCCTTCACCCGGCCGGCGATTCTGGGCGCACTGTTCATCACCATGGCAGTATCATTCGATGAATTCGCCATTGCATGGTTCGTGTCAGGCCTGAACGAGACGCTGCCGGTCAAGGTGCTGGGCTTTCTTCAGGGACAGGTCAGCCCCCGCATCAACGCGATCGGCACCTTCGTCTTCATAACATCCATGACGCTCGTGATTCTGGCGCAGTTGCTGCTGTCGGGACGCGGCCCCGCAACCGACAAGGAATGATTTGATGCAAGAACCTCTGGTTTCCTTTGAGGGCGTCGCCAAGCGTTTCGGCACCTACACCGCCGTGCAAAAGATGGATCTGCATATCGACAAGGGCGAGTTCCTTGCCATCATGGGCTCGTCAGGCTGCGGCAAGACCACGACATTGCGCATGCTGGCCGGGCTCGAGGCGCCCAGCGAGGGCCTGATCCGCCTTGCGGGAAAACCGATCAATGACCTGCCAAGCTGGAGTCGCGATACGCCGATGGTTTGGCAGAGCCTGGCGCTGTTTCCCTTTCTCAACGTGATCGAGAATGTCGAATTCGCGCTGAAAATGCGTGGCATCGGCCGCACCGAGCGTCGGCGGCGGGCCGAACAATGGCTGGACCGCATGCAGATCGCCGAGTTTGCCAACCGTAACATCAGCCAGCTTTCCGGCGGCCAGCGCCAGCGTGTCGCGCTTGCGCGCTCGCTGGTGGTCGAACCGGAAATCCTGCTGCTCGATGAGCCGCTTTCGGCGTTGGATGCCGCTTTGAAGGTACGTATGCAGACAGTGCTGAAAAACCTGCAGCGAGAGACTGGGATCACCTTCGTCTACGTCACCCACAGCCAGACGGAAGCCTTCTCGATGGCGGACCGGGTCGTCATCATGAGCCGGGGCAAGATCGAGCAGATCGGCACGCCGCAGGAAATCTATCGCACTCCGCGGACCCGGTTTGTCGCAGACTTCCTGGGGTCTTCCAACATTTTTTCAGGAGAGGTGACGCGCAACAGCGAAGGCCAACCGGTTCTTGCGACAGAAAGCGGTGTTTTTGCGCTTGATAGCCGCGCCCAGCTTCCCGAATCGAACCCATCGGCAAGCCTGACCGTGCTGGACACCAGGATGCAGGTCCACCTGCACCCACCGCAAGGCATGGTGAATGCAATCCAAGCACGCATGATCGGCGAAGAATTCGTGGGCGCCACCGCAAGGATCTATTTCGAAACGGCAAATGGTCAGGAACTCCATGTCCAGAAAGCGCATGAGGAATTGACTGATTTGCCCTTGGCGATCGGCCAAACCTTTCATCTTTCGTGGTCGCCCCAGGATGGGCATCTTGTATTCGCATGAAGATCCGGGATGAAAATTGTGCGCAAGTATCGAATGATCCGCAGAGATTTCTTCATCTTTCGGCTTATGGAATATTTTATGTTGGGCGGTTCTTGCCCTTCACGTTTTCCGCCGCATCGGCTTGTCCGCATCCGCCAGTTCCAAATGCTGCAATCCGGAAGAATCCCTGGCCGACAGCCTTGAGTAACTATGGGTCCATGCGAATAGCTATCCTAGTCAGCTGCATCTAAATTTCGGCACATAGATTTTGCTGTGTTTTCTGGCAGAAGCGTTTGACCGACGCGAGGATTTCGTCGGCGGATTTGACCCATCGGTAGGGCTTGGGGTTCTCGTTGTGCGCGTCGATGAATGCGACAATGTCCGCCTCGAGGTCGGCGGTGGAGCGGTGGACGCCCCGTTGCAGTTGCTTGCGCGTCAGTTCTGCGAACCAGCGCTCCACCTGGTTGATCCAACTGGCTGAGGTGGGTGTGAAATGCACATGCCAATGCGGGCGCCGGGCGAGCCAGGCCTTGATCTTGGGTGTCTTGTGGGTGGCGGAGTTGTCCATCACCAGATGCACGTCCCGTCCTTGCGGCAAGGTTGCATCGATCCGCTTCAGGAAGTCGAGGAACGCGGTCGCCCGGTGCCGCTTGTAGCATTTGCCGATCACCGCCCCTGTGGCGATATCGAGTGCTGCAAACAGCGAGGTCGTACCGTGGCGGATATAGCTGTGGGTTCTCCGCTCGGCGACACCCGGCGCCATCGGCAACACCGGCTGTTCCCGATCCAGCGCCTGAATCTGGGATTTTTCGTCCACGCACAGCACGATGGCCCGGTTCGGTGGGGCCATGTAAAGGCCGACGATATCCTGCACCTTGTCGACGAACAGCGGATCGGTCGAGAGCTTGAACGTCTCGCTGCGATGCGGTTGCAGGCCGAAGGCGGCCCAGATCCGGCGGATGGTGGTATGCGACAGGCCCGTCGCCACAGCCATCGAGCGGATCGACCAATGGGTGGCGTCCTTCGGCGTGGTGTTCAGTGTCCGCTCGATCACCTCGGCTACCTGATCGTCCGACACCGTGCGGGGCCGACCAGGACGATATTCGTCGGTCAGCCCCTCGATCCGGTCCCTGACGGACCGTCTGCGCCACTTGCCGACAGTATGCTCATGCACTCCGAGCCGCGCGCCGACCTCCTTGCTTTGCAGCCCTTCCGCACAGAGCAGGATTATCCGGCACCGGTCCGACAGCGAACGCGCCGCCTTGTGCCGTCGAACCTGAGCCTCCAGAAACCCGCGCTCCGCGGCGCTCAGAACCACCTCGTCCGCCACCCGGCCTACCATAGCATCCTCCGAAACCGCTCGGATCAATGATACGGACTACAGTTCCGGGGGAATAGGGTCCAGACTCATTGATGGTTAAAGCCAACTGAGCGCGATTGTTTAGAAGAATACGATGGGGTGCCTGTCTTAGCGGGTTGCCACGCGTGACCAGCCCTTGAGCCTACGGAACATGATCTCGATGCGACTGCGGCGTTTGTGGTTACGCTTGTGGTATCGGACGGACTTCCTACGACGCTTCCGACCGGGCCTAACTCTTATCCCCTTGTCTTTTAACGCATCTCTGAACCAGTTGGCATCATAGACCCGTCAACCAGAAGCCAATCGGCCTTTTGGCAGGTTGCTCAGCATGGCCGCAGTTCCCGTGAGGGGACATGCAGTCGATCAATAATGCCCTCAACGGAAGACTGGTCTCAGTCACAAGCTCTGGTGCTCTCGGGACAAACCGGCCCTTGCAAGGCGGGGCAATACTAGATCGTCCACAACCAGCGGCACCATGTCGCAGGACGATGACGCTGCGCAACATTGACGGCAATTATCTTTCGACTGACGCTTTGAATGACCGCGAGCATCCGATGCTCGCGGTTCGCTTTGGGAGGAAAGCACAATTGACCCGCGACGACGCTGTCAGGCGTTTGATCGTTTTCTTCATGGTGCCCGATTTCACCATGATTGCCTTCGCAACTGCGTTGGAGCCTTTGCGCGCCGCCAACCGCATGCTGGGCCATAACAGGTATCGCTGGCGACTGGCCAGCATCGACGGCAGACCGGTGCGGGCATCGAACGGAGTCGAATGCACTGTCGATACGTCCCTTGATGACGAAAGACGCAATCTGGCCGGATCGAACCGCCCGTCGATGGTAATCGTCTGCTCGGGACTAAACATCGAAAACTACCATCAGAAATCCGTGTTTGGGTTTCTGCGCGAGGTGAACAGTCGCAGAGTGGCGATCGGCGGCCTTTGCACAGGCGCATATGCCTTGGCCCGCGCAGGGCTGCTTTCGGGTCGGCGGTGCGTTATCCACTGGGAGAACCTTCCCGGCTTTGCCGAAGCATTCCCTACCGCCAACGCCAGTGCCGATTTATTCGAGGTCGACCACAATATCTATACCTGCGCCGGCGGCACCGCCGCGCTTGACATGATGCTGCAATTGATCGGCGATGACTTTGGCGAAAGCGTCGTCAATCGCGTGTGCGAGCAACTGCTGACCGACCGGGCTCGTGGCCCCGGGGACCGCCAGCGCCTGCCGTTGCGTGCAAGGCTTGGCGTACATAACCCGAAAGTGCTCACCACCATCGAACTTATGGAGGCAAATCTTGCCGAGCCGCTGCCCTTGGTGGATATCGCAAACCATGTCGGCCTGTCGCGTCGGCAGATCGAGCGGCTATTCGAAAAAGAGATGGGCCGCGCTCCGGCACGCTATTATCTGGAGATCAGACTGGACCGTGCGCGGCATTTACTGATGCAATCGTCGCTGTCGGTGATCGAGGTGGCGGTGGCATGCGGCTTTGTCTCTGCCTCACATTTTGCCAAATGTTACCGGGAGCTTTACGCCCGTTCGCCTCAACAGGAGCGTGGCGAACGCAAACAACTGGTATTTCTTGATAAGGATGCTTGATCGCAACTCTTTCGTCGGAACCCTGTTCACACGCGGTAAAAGCTCTCTGGTGAAGCTTCCGGGCATCTGCAGGAAAGTGCCCTTCCACGCCATAAAGGCAGCCGCTGCGGGCGCAGACCGTGCCATCGAGAGCTTGCACATCCGAAGCGCAGTCCTCCCACAATAAATCCACCAAGCTATGTGTTCAGGCAATGTCAGCCGATAAGCAGCGCCGAACGCGCCGGACTGCCGCTTGGCCCCACCGGGCGTTGTTCGTCCACATCGAGCCCTTTGCACGGAACCAGGCCGCATGGTCCGAGCCCGGCCAAGACGCGCTCGGTCGGGTCATCGCCCTTTTTTCGTAAGCGCGGCACTGCGCCAGACCTCATCATGGATAATTTTCGCTATCTTTCTCCGTCCCGCGGCCGGTTGCTTTCATGTGAAAGCGTCCGGCATCGAAGCTTTCTTGCGTGCGACGAAATCATGCAGGCCCTCGGCAATGCCCGGATCGATCGGGGGCGCTTCGTAACTTTCCAGCCAGTGCCGCGCAATCTCATTGGCGCGCTGCGCCGCACTCTTCTGGCCCTCGGCCTCCCATTGCTCGAACGAGTTGTTGTCGGCGATGTCCGAGCGGTGGAACGCAGTCTGGAAATTGGCCTGTGTATGCGCGCAGCCCAGATAGTGCTGACCGGGTCCAACCTCGCGGATCGCGTCCAGCGCCTGCCCATTCTCTGACAGATCGACGCCCGCGGCAAATTTCTGCGCCATGCCAAGTTGATCGGCGTCCATGACAAATTTCTCGTAGCAAGCCGACAGGCCCCCCTCTAGCCATCCGGCGGCATGCAGCACGAAGTTGGCCCCGGCGAGCAGGGTCGAATTGAGTGTGTTGGCGCTTTCATAAGCTGCCTGCGCATCAGGTATCTTCGAGGCGCAAAGCGAGCCCCCGGTGCGGAATGGCAGCCCCAGCCGCCGAGCGAGTTGCGCCGCGCCATAGGAAACCAGCGATGGTTCCGGCGTGCCGAAGGTCGGCGCCCCCGACTGCATCGAGATCGAGGACGCAAAGGTGCCGAACACCACGGGCGCACCGGGCCGCACAAGTTGGGTGAAAGCTGCTCCTGCCAGAACCTCGGCCAGAACCTGTGTCAGCGTGCCTGCGACCGTCACCGGGCTCATCGCGCCGGCCAGGATGAAGGGCGTGACGATGCAGGCTTGGTTGGCACGGGCATAGACCTTGGCCGCACCCAGCATGGTGTCGTCGAACACCATGGGAGAGTTGGCGTTGATCAGGTTGATCGTGACGGTATTGTTTTCGACGAATTCGTTGCCAAAAAGGATTTTGGCCATCGCGACCGTGTCCTCCGCGCGCTCGGGCGCGGTCACCGACCCCATGAATGGCTTGTCCGACAGCGTCATATGCGCAAGCAGCATGTCGAGATGGCGTTTGTTGACGGGAACATCGACCGGCTCGCATACCGTGCCGCCGGAATGATGGATCGACGGGGCAAGGTAGGCCAGTTTCACGAAGTTGTGGAAATCCTCAATCGTGGCATAACGCCGCTTGCCGTCCAAATCGCGAACGAACGGCGGGCCGTAAACCGGCGCGAAAATGGTGCTGCCGCCACCGATCTGCACCGAGCGTTCGGGATTGCGCGCATGTTGGGTAAACACCGGCGGGGCGGTCTTCAGAAGTGCGCGCGGCAAGCCCTTGGGAAAGTGAACGCGCTCGCCGCGAACGTCGGCTCCGGCTTCTTTCCACATCGCCAGCGCCTCTGCATCGTCGCGAAACTCTATGCCAACCTCTTCCAGTACCGTGTCGGCATTGGCTTCGATCAAGGCCAGTGCCTCGTCATCCAGCACCTCGTAAAACGGTACGTTCCGCCTGATATAGGTCAGTTGCCCGGACGGTCCCGCACCCGAGCGCGCCGCACGCCTGGCCGCCGCCCCCCCGCGATCGCCCCGACCCCGCCGACTGCCGTTTTCTTCTGCCAATGTCGCATTTTCCGTCATTGTCCGCCTCCCGTTCCCGACGGCCAGCCGCCATCTGGCTATGGATTGTATTCAAGGTGCGACCGTGGAGTGGCTTGCCTGCGTCAGTCGCTGTCGCAAATCGGACAGCGGAGCGATGATATAGCGCGCTAGCCTTGCCGAAGGTCAGTCGGCAACTCGCCGATATCTGCCCCGCACATCATTGCTTTCCGGAGTCTCAGGATGTCTGACAACGCACTCAACCTCTCTGATCTCAACAATGAGGACCTTGTGCAGCAGATGCGCGACGACCTTTACGATGGCCTCAAGGACGAGGTCGAGGAGGGCACGAATATTCTGCTTGCACGCGGCTGGTCGCCTTACGACGTGCTGACCCAGGCTCTGGTCGAGGGCATGCGCATCGTAGGAGAGGATTTCCGCGATGGCATCCTGTTCGTTCCCGAAGTGCTGCTTTCGGCAAATGCCATGAAAAGTGGGATGAATATCCTGCGCCCGCTGTTGGCCGAATCCGGCGCACCCCAGCAAGGTAAGCTGGTCATCGGAACCGTAAAGGGTGATATCCACGATATCGGCAAGAATCTCGTTGGCATGATGATGGAGGGTGCCGGTTTTGATGTCATCGATATCGGCATCAATAACCCGGTGGAAAACTATCTTGCCGCGATTGAAGAGCACAAACCGGACATCCTGGGTATGTCAGCGCTGCTGACAACGACCATGCCCTACATGAAGGTGGTGATCGATGCGATGAAGGAAAGGGGCATACGCAACGATTGCTTCGTGCTTGTCGGTGGCGCACCACTTAACGAGGATTTCGGCAATGCCGTCGGCGCCGACGCCTATTGCCGCGACGCAGCCATTACGGTCGAAATGGCCAAGGATTTCATGAAGCGCAGACACAATATCCACGCAGGCTGACACGATGCAGCCGCTTGCGCAGGTCTGCAACCGGTCTACGACAGAGCGGATGGCCAGCTTTCCACCGGCCAATTCCAGTGGCCGTGAATGCGCAAGGTAATCCGGGGTGGCAGAGTACATGCAGCGCACGACACCAGAAAAGGTTCTCGTCATCGCCTGCGGCATGCTGGCGCGCGAGATATTGGCGGTGAAGTTGGCGCTCGGGCTCATCCATCTCGACCTGCAATGCCTGCCGGCCTCATTGCACTTCCATCCGGCGCGCATCCCTGGCGCTGTTGACGCGGCTGTCGGCGAGGCCAGGAAAGCAGGCTATGAGCACATCTTCATCGGCTACGCCGATTGCGGCACCGGCGGCTTGCTCGACAAGGTTCTGGAAAAACACGGTGTTGCACGGCTGGAAGGGCCGCATTGCTTCGCTGTCTATCAAGGTGCCGAGGCATTTGCGGCAGTGGCGGAAGCCGATACCACCTCGTTTTACATGACGGATTTCCTTTGCCGCCAGTTCGATGCGTTCTTCATCCGGCCCCTTGGCCTCGACCGTCACCCGGAACTGGCCCGCGACTTCTTCGCCAACTACCAAAAGGTCGTCTATCTTGCCCAGACCGAGAATCCTCGGTTGGAGCTGGTGGCGAGGAACGCGGCTGCCATGCTGGAACTCGATTACGAGAAGCGCGTCACTTTCCTTGGCGATCTGGGGCCGGCACTGACACGGGCTGCCTCCTGCACCGAAATATGACAGGTCGCTTTTGGAACTGTCGCCGTCGCGCGGTGGCAAGCTGACGAACACGCTTGCGGCGATGCTCCGGATATATGGGGAAAGGCCGATCCCGATGGCCGGGATAATGCCAAGGCCGCTAAAGCGGTTGCAGCTACCCGACCGGGAACACTCACACGGGCGCCGGAGGGCGCTTATCGCAGCAGGCGGGAAAAGGATGACCGACAAAACGAATATTGCGATTGTCCCGGCAACGCGCCAAAGACAAATCACGGCTGCAAATACCGGCAAGCCTCCGGTGCCCTGGCCACAAAAGCACCAACCCCTGTGCTGGTCGCTACGCCTTTGGTCGGTACGTCATTCGCGTGGCCTTGAACGATTGTATCGCGTTTTCGCCAAAGTCTTCCTGACGCTTCACCCATTATGGGGGAGGATTGGATATTCACGCGCCGAAAGGCCAATCGGGTTCATCGAAAAACGAGTAAAGGGTGTTCTGTTCGACTGCCGCATGTGCGGACAATGCATCCTGTCTTCGACCGGCATGTCCTGCCCGATGAACTGCCCCAAGCAGTTGCGCAACGGTCCCTGCGGCGGCGTCCGTGCCGGCGGCCATTGCGAGGTAAGGCCCGATATGCCCTGCGTTTGGGTCAAGGCGTGGGAGGGCTCGCGCAATATGACGCATGGCGACCTGATATTGCGGGTTCAGAAGCCGGTTGATCAGTCGCTTTTCGAAACTTCGTCATGGTTGCGTACGACCGCAAAAGCCGCGGCCGAACAGGACAGGTCCCGGATGGGGGATACGGCATGAAGCCCTTGCAACATGATCGGGAAAACCTGCCGCAGCAGGACGAAAACCCGGTCGGCGCACATCTGCCGCTTGATCCGCTACCGGGTCATTCCTCGCGCGGGCGTCTTGAAAGGGTGTTGCGGCGCGGCGAATTTGCCGTCACGACCGAGCTGAACCCGCCCGACAGTGCCAATCCGGAAGACGTTTACGAACGGGCAAAGGTGTTCGACGGCTGGGTGGACGGGATCAACGCCGTCGATGCCTCGGGCGCCAACTGCCATATGTCGTCGGTCGGCATCTGCGCGCTACTAACCCGCATGGGCTATGCCCCCGTCTATCAGATATCGTGCCGCGACCGGAACCGTATTGCGATCCAGGGCGACGTGCTGGGCGCGGCGGCCATGGGCGTGCAGAACGTGCTGTGCCTGACCGGCGACGGCGTACAGGCGGGTGATCAGCCGGGTGCCAAGCCGGTTTTCGACCTCGATTGCATGTCACTGCTGGAAACCGTGCGCACCATGCGCGACGGGCAACGGTTCCTGTCGGGCCGCAAGCTGACGACCCCCCCGGCGATGTTCCTTGGCGCGGCGATCAATCCGTTCGCGCCACCCCGGGAATTCCGGCCGCTGCGGCTCGCCAAGAAGATCGACGCCGGGGCGCAGTTCGTGCAGAGCCAGTATTGTTTCGACGTTTCGATGTTTCGCGACTACATGGCCCGCGTCCGCGATCTGGGCCTGCACCGGCAATGCTTCATCATGTGCGGCGTGGGGCCGCTGACCTCGGCCAGAACCGCGCGGTGGATGCGCGCCAACGTGCCGGGCGTGCATATCCCCGATGCGGTGATCGCGCGGCTGGAAGGCGCGGTGGACCAGAAGCGCGAGGGCAAACGGCTGTGCATCGACATCATCGACGAGGTGAAAGAGATCGAGGGCGTGGCGGGCATTCACGTCATGGCCTACCGGCAGGAGGAATATGTCGCCGAGATTGTCCATGAATCGGGCATCCTGAAAGGCCGCAGGCCATGGCGGCGCGAACCCAAGGCCGACGACGCCCTGATGGCCGGGCGGCTAGACCACATTCTTCACGACACCCGGCTGGAAACGCCGCAGCAGATCCTGCGCGACATCGGCAGCAGGGATGAGGACGCGGCGGCCGGGCCCGGCCCCTCGGCACCCACCACATGAAGCAGCCTCATACATTCTGGAGGAAAGATTTATGACCCGCACCATCGTCGCGTCTGCGACAAGGGAAATCGCCATCGGCTTCGACCGGCCGTTCTGCGTCATCGGCGAACGCATCAACCCCACGGGGCGCAAGAAGCTGGCCGCCGAGATGGTCGAGGGCAATTTCGAGACGGTCATCAAGGATGCGCTGGAACAGGTGGCGGCGGGTGCGACCATGCTTGACATCAATGCCGGCGTCACAGCCGTCGATCCCAATGCAACCGAACCGGACCTGATGGTCCGGACGTTGCAGATCGTGCAGGATCTCGTCGATGTCCCGCTGGCCATCGATTCCTCGGTCACGGCAGCCATCGAGGCCGGGCTAAAGGTCGCCAAAGGCCGGCCTTTGATCAATTCCGTCACCGGCGAGGAGGAAAAACTTGAAGCCATCCTGCCGCTGGCGCGGAAATACGACGTTCCGGTCGTCGCCATTTCCAACGACGAAACCGGCATCTCGATGGATCCGGACGTGCGTTTCGCGGTGGCACAGAAGATCGTCCGGCGTGCCATGGATCATGGCATCAAGCCCGAGGACGTGGTGGTCGATCCGCTGGTGATGCCGATCGGTGCACTGGGCGACGCCGGACTTCAGGTTTTCGCGCTGGTGCGGCGCCTGCGCGACGAACTGAAGGTAAACACGACCTGCGGCCTGTCCAACATCTCATTCGGTCTGCCCCATCGCCACGCTATCAATGCCGGCTTCATCCCCATGGTCATCGGCGCGGGCATGACAAGCGCCATCATGAACCCTTGCCGCCCGCAAGAGATGGAGGCCGTGCGCTCTGCCGACGTGCTTGCCGGTGTCGACCGGGATTGCGCGACATGGATCCGCACCTACAGGGATTTGCGGCCCGGCGAACATGCGGCACCTGCATCGGTTCCAGCGGCGGGTGGCGGCAGGCGCGGCGGCCGCGGGGCGCGCTTGGGCGCACAGGGCTGAAGGTGATCCGACGCCATGGCCAACGCCTCTGATCCCACGGATCCGCTGGTCCTGTTCATGCCGTCGGGCAAGCGCGGGCGCTTTCCGGTCGGCACCAATCTGCTTGAGGCGGCACGCCTGCTGGGCGTCAATATCGAAAGCGTCTGCGGCGGCCGCGCCACCTGCGGGCGCTGCCAGATCGAGGTGCAGGAGGGCGGCTTCGCCAAACACGGCATCGTCTCCTCCTGCGACCACATATCGCCCAAGAGTGGCCGGGAAGCGCGCTATGAAAGCATACGCAGCCTGCCGGTAGGCAGGCGGCTTTCCTGCTCGGCCACCATTCAGGGCGATCTCGTGGTCGCGGTGCCGCAAGATGCGGTCGTCAACGCACAGGTGGTGCGCAAGGCCGCCAGCGACCGCCTGATCGAGCGCAACCCCGCGGTGAGGTTATGCTATGTCGAGGTGGACAAGCCCGACATGCACAAGCCGCTGGGCGATCTTGACCGGCTGAAGGCAATGCTGACCAGGGATTGGGGCATTCACGACCCCGCCGTGCCGCTGCGGCTGCTGCCGCAGCTCCAGAAGATCCTGCGCAAGAAGAACTGGGGCGTCACGGTCGCGATCCATCACGACGACAACGGGGCGCGTCCCGAAATTCTCGCCATCTGGCCGGGCCTGCACAACAAGGCTTACGGCATCGCCTGCGACATCGGCTCGACCACCATAGCGCTGCATCTGTTATCGCTGCTGTCGGGCCGCGTGGTCGCATCCTCGGGTGTATCGAACCCGCAGATCCGTCTCGGTGAGGATCTGATGAGCCGCGTTTCCTATGTGATGATGAACCCGGGTGGTTGCGAGGCGATGGCCCTGGCCGTGCGCGAGGCCGTCAACGGGTTGATCGGCCAAGTTTGCACTGAAAGCGGCGTGGACGCGGGCGACATCCTTGATGCCGTTTTCGTGGCCAACCCGATCATGCATCACCTGTTTCTTGGCATCGACCCGACCGAACTGGGGCAGGCACCTTTCGCACTGGCCGTTTCTGGCGCGATCCATGCTTCGGCAGCCGAACTCGGCTTGCAGGCCAATGAGGGCGCGCATGTCTACCTGCTGCCCTGCATCGCCGGCCATGTCGGGGCTGATGCCGCCGCAGCCACGCTGGCCGAGGGCCCGCACCGGCAGGATCGGATGATGCTTCTTATCGATATCGGCACCAATGCCGAGATCGTCCTTGGCAACGGCCAGCGTGTCATCACCGCCTCGTCACCCACCGGCCCGGCTTTCGAGGGCGCGGAAATCTCGTCCGGCCAGCGCGCCGCCCCCGGCGCGATCGAGCGGGTCAGGATCGACCGCGAAACGCTGGAGCCTCGTTTCCGTATCATCGGTTCGGAACTGTGGTCGGATCAGCCGGGTTTCCCGGAGGATGCGGTAAGGCTGGGCGTTACCGGGACCTGCGGTTCGGCAATCGTCGAGGTGGTGGCCGAGCTGTATCTTTGCGGCATTGTCTCGGAAGACGGTGCCATCGACGGCGCGCTGGCCGCGCGCAGCCCGCGCATCGTCGCGAACGGCCGGACTTTCTCCTACCTGCTGCACGACGGTTGCCCACAGATCACCGTCACGCAAAACGACGTACGCGCGGTCCAGCTTGCCAAGGCCGCACTTTATGCCGGCATCCGGTTGCTGATGGAAAAGCAGGGCGTGGCTGCCGTGGATATGATCCGGCTGGCCGGCGCGTTCGGCTCTTTCATCGATCCGAAATATGCGATGGTGCTGGGCCTGATCCCCGACTGCGACCTGTCCGAGGTCCGGGCGGTCGGCAATGCCGCCGGCACCGGTGCGATGATGGCGCTGCTGAACCGCGACTGCCGCCGCGAGATCGTCCAGACGGTCCAGCGTATCGAGAAGATCGAGACCGCCTTGGAGCCGCATTTCCAGCAGCTTTTCGTCGATGCCATGACTTTGCCACACAAGGTCGATTCGTTTCCCAACCTCGTGAAAGAGGTAAGGCTGCCGCCGCATAATGAAGCGAACGACGGCTGTGCGGACAGCATGCATCGCCGCCCCGGCCGCAAGAAGCGTCCGACCCCGCGCTGGCGCCGCTGACACTGCTGCTTGCGCGTCTTCATTATAGAAAACCTCCGATCCGCAAGCCGGAAAGGCTGGTCGCAGGCCGCCGCAACGCCCATCTGCGGGCCCGGCCAAGATAGACTGGACCTCCAGTTCCAAACGATCAAGAGCGCCATCCGGCTGTCTGCTTGACTGCTGGATGGCAGCAGCTCAGGGCGGATCCAGCGCGGCCAAGGTCGCGATCTTTGCAATAACCGCCTGAAAGCTGCGCCTTGCCCTGTCGCTGCTGCGGCGCGCGCGCAGGTAGCCGTGGGGCAACTCGGCCTCGTTGCGCAGATGCACGGTATTGCCCGCCTTGCGCAGCCGGGCAGCATAGTCGCGCCCGTCATCGCGCAGCGGATCGATATCCGCTGTCACTATGAAGGCAGGCGGCAGACAGGACAGATCCGCCACCTGCAACGGACGAGCCAGCGGGTCCGTGACCGGACGCTCACCATGCAGCAGCCGGTGATAGGTAAGGATATCCACGCTTCTTAGCAGCGGGGCCTCGGCATTTTCGGTATAGGACGGCGCGTGGCCGTCGCCGCCAAGCCCGGGATAGATCAGCACCTGCCCAAGTGGTGCGTGGCGCCCCCGTTCCGACAGGCAAAGCGCCGCCGTCAGCGCCCCACCCGCACTGTCGCCCACGACGATGCCCGGCCGGGACAAAGCCCGCCAGACTGCGCGGGCATCGTCAAGCTGCGCGGGCCAGCGGTGTTCAGGCGCAAGCCGGTAATCCACCGCTATCACCTGCAACCCGGTCGCATCGGCTATGTCCGCACAGACGTCGTCATGACTATCCAGCCCGCCGACCACAAAGCCGCCGCCATGCAGATAAAGCACGAAAACCGGCGTTTCCGCCCCATAGACACGGCAGCGCACACCGCCGATATTGTGGTCTGCGACCTGAAGCCCATCTGGACGCGGTCCGCGAAACACTGCGCACATCGCATCGTAATGGCGGCGGTTGTCATCGGGGCCTGCACCATTCGCCTCGGCCGGATAGGCGGCTTCTGTTGCGGCGATGAAATCCAGCACTTGCGGGTCGCTGATCATGCGACACCTTCGGCGATGCGGCGGGTCAGCCAGTCGGGGTCGGGTTGGGGCACCGATGCCAGCAGTTCGACCGTATAGGGATGGCGCGGCGGGTCCAGGACCTCGGCCTTGCCACCACGATCCATGACCTCTCCCTGGCGCATGACGACAACCTCGTCCGCGATGGCCCGGACAGTGGAGATGTCATGAGTGATGAACATATAGGTCAGCCCTTGTTCATCCTGCAATCGGCTGAGAAGGCGAAGGATTCCCTCGGATACCAGTTGATCCAACGCACTTGTTACCTCGTCGCAGATGATGACCTCGGGGTTGGCTGCCAGCGCGCGGGCAATGCCGATGCGCTGCTTTTGTCCCCCCGACAATTCGCCGGGCAGACGGTCGAGGAAACGCTTGGGATCCAACTCTATCTGGTCCAGAAGCTGCGCCAGCCGTTCGTCGCGCGCCCGCCCGGTCAGGTCGGTATAAAAGCTCAGCGGGCGCGACAGGATCTGGCGGACGGTCTGGCGCGGGTTTAGTGCGGTATCGGCCATTTGATAGATCATCTGCACCTGCCGCAACTGTTCGCGGCTGCGGTCGGAAAAGCGCGGGGGCAGGGTCTGGCCATTCAGCTCGACCCGGCCCTTGATCGGGGGCAACAGGCCGGTAATGACGCGCGCCGTGGTCGATTTTCCCGAACCGGATTCGCCGACGACCGCCACCGTTGCCCCTTTCGGCAACGAAAACTCGACATCCTTCAGCACCAGCGCCGAACCATAGCCCGCCGTGACATCCGCGATGCGGATCGCCGCGTGGCTGGATTGCGGCAGCGCGCGCTCGGGCCTCTGGAAGTCGCGCACAGCCCACAACGAACGAGAATAATCTTCGCGCGGGGCCTGCATTATCTGGCGGGTCGGCGCCTCTTCGACCTCGCGGCCGTGGCGCATGATCTTGATGCGGTCGGCCATCTGGGCGACGACGGCAAGGTCGTGGGTGATATAGATCGCCGCCGTACCGAAGTTTTCCACCGCCTGCCGGATCGCGGCCAGCACGCCGATCTGCGTCGTCACGTCCAGTGCGGTCGTCGGTTCGTCAAAGACGATAAGGTCGGGGCGGCAGGCCATCGCCATTGCGACCATCGCCCGCTGCAACTGCCCGCCCGAGACCTGATGCGGAAAGCGCAGGCCAAAATGGTCGGGGTCGGGCAAGTGCATCTGGGCGTAAAGCTGCCGGGCAAAGGCCTCTGCTTCTGCGCGCTTGGCCGTATGGTGAATTTTCGGGCCTTCGCAGAACTGTCCGATCAGCCGCCATGCGGGATTGAAGCTCGCTGCCGCCGATTGCGCGACATAGGCGATGCGACACCCGCGAAAGGCGTTGCGTCGGGAATCGGGCAGCGCCAGCAGGTCGGTGCCGTCGAATACGACCTTGCCGCCGGCAAACCGCAGTCCCGGCGCGGCATAGCCCATCGAGGCCAGTCCAAGCGTCGATTTCCCCGCCCCGGATTCGCCGATCAACCCGACGACCTCGCCCTTGGCGACCTGCAGATCGACGCCGTGCAGGATCGGGGTCCAGCCGTCGTCGGTTCGTGCCTCGATCTTGAGGTTCTGGATATCAAGCAGCATGGCGTCAGTCCTTCAGGCCAGAGGCGTGGTGCAGCATCCAGTCCACGACAAAGTTGACGGCAACGGTCAGCACCGCGATGCAGGCCGCGGGCAGCAGGGGCGTGGAATCACCAAAGGCGATCAGCGCCGCATTGTCGCGCACCATGCCACCCCAGTCCGCCATCGGCGGCGGCAGGCCAAGCCCAAGGAAGCTGAGCGCGGAAATCGTCAGAAAGACAAAGCAGAAGCGCAGGCCGAATTCCGCGATCAGCGGCGCGGCGATGTTGGGCAGCACCTCGTGGCGAATGATCCACCATGTGCCTTCGCCACGCAGGCGGGCGGCCTCGACGTAATCCATGACGATGACGTTCATCCCGGTGGCGCGGGTCAGCCGGTAAACCCGCGTCGCATCCAGAACGGCGATGACGATGATCAGGTTCCAGATGCCCGGGCCAAGCGCGGACAGCGCCAGCAGGGTAAAGATCAGTGCGGGAACGGCCATCAGGATATCAACGATGCGCGACAGGATCATGTCGGGCCAGCCGCCAAGCGCCGCGGCCAGCAGCCCGGTGGTCGCACCGATCACAAAGGCCAGCACGGTTGTGGCCAGCGCGACGCCGACGGTGTTCCTTGCCCCCCAGATCAGTCGGGATGCCAGATCGCGGCCTAGGTTGTCGGTGCCCAGCAGATAGTTGCTGCCCCAGGGCTCAAACTGGGCGCCGACGATTTCGGCCTCGCCATGGGGTGCCAGCAGCGGTGCAAAGATCGCGATCACGGCGTAGGCGGCGATGATCGCAATCCCAAGCATGGCCGTGATCGGTATCGTCCGGACCAAGCGCCAAGCTGAGGTGCCTAATCTGCGAGGGGGGGCGGTCACCATCGTCCTACCTCGCATGCAGCAGTCGCGGATTGGTGGCGATCGCCAGCACGTCCGCGATGATGTTGAGCAGGATATAGACCGCCGCAAAGATCAGTGCGCAGGCCTGCACGACCGGTATGTCGCGGTTGCTGACGCTGTCGACCATCAGTTGGCCAAGGCCTGGATAGACAAAGACCACCTCGACGATGACGACGCCGGTGATCAGCCATGCGATGTTCAGCGCGATCACGTTGATGATCGGTGCCAGGGTATTGGGCAGCGCATGGTGGGTTACGATGCGCCAGCGCGACGCGCCCTTCAGCCGGGCCATGGCGACATAGGGCGCGCCAAGGACGTTGACGACGGCCGCCCGCGTCATCCGCATCATGTGGGCGGTAACAACCAGCACCAGCGTCAGCGCGGGCAAGAAGGCTCGCGACAGCATCTCGCCCAGCCCCGGATCGACGCCGGGATCGGCGATGGACGGAAACCAGCCCATCTGCACCGACAGCCAGAACATCAGGATATAAGCGATAAAGAATTCAGGAAACGAGATCGCGGACAGCGTTGCCACGTTGGCGATGCGATCAAACCATGTTCCGCGCCACAGTGCCGCAAGCAGTCCAAGGAGGACTGCGATAGGCACCGCGATCACTGCCGCATAAGCGGCCAGAAACATCGTATTGCCCAGCCGCGCCGCCAGCAGGTCCGAGATCGGCCGGCCATTCGCCAGCGATGTGCCGAAATCGCCGGTCAGGATGCCGCTGATCCAGTCGAAATATCGGGTGACCAGCGGCTGGTCCAGCCCAAGGTCACGACGCAGCGCGGCCACCGTTTCCTCAGTGGCGGACTGACCAAGGATCTGCTGCGCGATATCGCCCGGCAGCAAGCTGACCGCCAGAAAGACGAGAATCGATATGATGAAGAGCGTGAAGAGACCAATGGCGAGCCGTGACACGATCATGCGGGTCAGGGGGGAACTTGTGCTCATTCCGCCCCCTGCGTGCAAAGGGTGCGGATCCCCGCTCCGGCATGGTCAGGCAGGGGGCCGGTTTCCTTCCGGGCGATCTCCTCCAGACGGTGCTGAAACTGGTGGGGCATGGAGGTCGAGCGACCCTTGGCCGTATCGACAAAGACCAGCATGTGTTCGCCGGTCGCAACCTCGTCGCCATTGTCGCGCAGGATATGGTGATGCAAGCGAAAGCGCTTGGCGTCATGGCCCAGCAGACGGGTTTCAACGCGCAGTTTCTCACCAGCCTTCACCTCGGCCAGATGGCGGATGTGGGTTTCGACCGTGTAGGCCGAGAAGCCCTTGGCGATCCAGGACTCGTCCAGTCCCATATGGATAAGGAATGCGTCCGTCGCATCGCCGAAAACCTGCAAATAGCGGAATTCGGTCATATGGCCGTTGTAATCGACCCACGACGCGCCGACCCGCGCCTGATGCAGCATCAAGGGATAGGTCGACGGTGCCGCAACCTTGCGTTTGTAGAAACGGTTTTCGGCCTCGCGCAGGGGCTGGCCCGCGCCCCAGTCGTTGGCCTTCAGCGCGTGAAAGATGCCGACCAGATTGTCGTCGCGGATGCGCTCCAGTTCACGGATGGAATAGGCACCCGATTGCGCATCGGATTGGCTGGCGATCTGGTCGATCAGCGCATCGTCCAGATCGGGAACATCCATCAGCTTGGTCCAGGGCCATTTCAGCGCAGGTCCGAATTGCGCCAGGAAATGTCTCATCCCTGCCTCGCCACCGGCGATGCGATAGGTCTCGAACAGGCCCATCTGCGCCCAACGCAAGCCAAAGCCGTAGCGGATGACATCGTCGATTTCTTGTGTCGAGGCGATGCCGTCCTTGACCAACCACAACGCTTCGCGCCAAACGGCCTCCAGCAGGCGGTCGCCGATATGGGCGTCGATTTCGCGGGCGATGGTCACGGGTTTCATGCCGACCTGCGACAACAGCGCCGAGGCCCGATCCGCCGCCTTTCCGCCGCCCACGACCTCGACTACCGGAAGCAGGTAGACCGGGTTGAATGGATGGGTGACAAGGATGCGGTCCGGATGCTTCGCGCCCTGCCGCAGTTCCGACGGTTTGAAACCCGACGTCGACGAGCCGATGATTGCATCCTTCGGCGCCGCCGCCTCGATTTCCGCAATGATGCGATGCTTGAGATCCAGCCGTTCAGAAACGCTTTCCTGAATGTAATCCATACCCGCCACCGCCTCGGCAATGGAACTGGTCCAGATCAGGCGACCGGGCTCCGGCAAGGGGGCCTGAAACAGCTTGTCATAGGCGCGCGAGGCATTCGCCATCACCTCGCCTACAATTCGCTGCGCTTCCGGGTGCGGGTCGAAGATGCTGACATCATGGCCGTTCAGGATGAACCGCGCGATCCAGCCCCCGCCAATCACGCCGCCACCGATTGCTGCGATCTTCATGCCGCATACCACCTTTCAACCAGTTTCCAGCCATCGAAGAAGCGATCGCCCGCGACCTCGCCATGCGCGACCTTGTCGTTATGCGCATCGACGTAATTGACGAAGACCGGAATGATCGTGCCACCGTCCTGACTGACAAGGCCCTGCATTTCGGTATACATTTCGCGGCGCAGGTTATCGTCCAGCTCGGCCCGCGCCTTCAGCAGCAGTTCATTGAAGTGGGCGTTGTCCCAATGGCTTTCGTTCCATTCCGCGCCCTTGGAATAGACCAGGCTGAACATGTCGTCCTCGGTCGGACGGCCGTTCCAATAGCCGACACAGAACGGCTTTTTCAGCCAGACGTTCGACCAGTAACCGTCCTCGGGCTCACGTTTGACATTGATATTGATGCCCGCCGCCTTGGCCGACTGCTGAAACAACTGCGCCGCATCGACAGCGCCAGTAAAGGCAGCGTTCGAGGTCGACAGCTCCACCGTCAGGTCGCTGAGCCCCGCCTTTTGCAGGTAATGTTTCGCCTTGTCGGGGTCATAGCTGTTTTGCGGCAGGTCGGCCGCATAATAGCGGTTCGCCGGCGCAATCGGGCTGTCATTGGCCACCTGGCCATAGCCGCGCAGCACCTTTTCGATGATTTCCTGGCGGTTGATCGCATGTTTCAGCGCCAACCGGACATTGACGTCATTGAAGGGGGCGACATCACAGAACGCCGGCATGGTGTAATGTGCGGTGCCGGTAGTTTCGACCAGCGTGATGCCTGGACGGCGTTGCAGCAGGTGGATCGTGGACAGGTCGGGGCCGTTGACGGCATCGACCTCGCCGGTCATCAAGGCGTTCTGGCGCGCGGTCGGGTCGTTGATGGTCATCAGCGTGACATCGTCGAACCACGCCCGGTCGGGCTTCCAGTAATCGTCGCGGCGCTTCAGCGTGATGCGGACGCCGGGCTCGTGATCAACCAGCGTATAGCCACCCGTGCCCAACCCCGACTGCCAGTTCAGCGTGCCGTCGCTATTGGCAGGCATGATGATGAAATGGTAATCCGAGGTCAGATAGGCGAAATCGGCATTGCCGCTTTCCAGTTCAAACATCACGACATTGTCGCCATCCGCGCGGATATCCCTGACCTGCGCCAGAGCGCCCTTGGCCCCCGAGACCGTGTTGTCTCCCCGATGGTGGTTGAAGGATGCGACGACATCATTCGCCGTCACCTTGCGCCCGTCACCGAATTGCGCATCGCGGATGCGAAAGGTCCAGATGCGAGCCTCGGCGTCGGGTTCATAGCTTTCCGCCAGTTCGGGAACAGCCTGCCCCTTGGCGTCGATCTCGATCAGGTTGTTGCAAACGGCCAGCATCGCCGTCACCACCGGACCGGCGGCAAAGGTCGCCGGGTCGATCGTGTCCGAGGTCGCGCCCCCGGAATGGCCGATGCGGAACTGGCCGCCCTTTTGCGGTGCCGATTGCGCCAAGGCGCCGCGCGGCAGGATCAGTCCACCCGCCATGATGCCTGTCGCGGTCATGCCGGCAGCCCCGGCCAGCAGACCGCGGCGCGAGATTCCGTTGCGAATCGTCATATTCTTTCTCCCTGTTGTGGCGCCCTGCCGTTCAGCGGCGGGTCAGCTTCAGTTTTTCGCGCACCTCTGCCGGGCCAAGAATGCGGCAGCCCATGGCATTCAGAATTGTCGAGGCGCGTTCGACAAGATCGCCGTTGCGGGCCAGAACCCCGCGATCCAGCCAGATGTTGTCCTCAAGCCCCACACGGACATTGCCGCCCGCAAGTGCGGCCTGAGCGACATAGGGCATCTGCATCCGCCCGATGGAAAACATGGAATAGACCCATCCCGCCGGGATATTGTTCACCATCGCCATCAGGCTGTTGGGATCATTCGGGGCACCGTAAGGGATACCCATGCAAAGCTGGATCATCACAGGATCGTCGATAAGACCTTCATCCACCAGCGTTTTCGCCAGCCACAGATGGCCGGTGTCAAAAACCTCGATTTCCGGGCGCACGCCTGCCGCCTGAATGCGCGCGGCCATGGCGCGAAGCGTGCCCGGCGTGTTGGTCATGACATAATCGGCTTCGGCAAAGTTCATCGTGCCGCAGTCGAGGGTGCAGATCTCGGGCAGCAGTTCCTCGACATGAACCAGCCGCTCGGTCGCGCCGACGATGTCGGATTGGGGGGAAAGCGGCAAAGGCGCCTCGGCCGAACCCAGCACGATGTCGCCACCCATCCCGGCAGTCAGGTTCAGGACAACATCGACATCGGACGAGCGTACCCGGTCCACGACCTCGCGATATAGCGCCGGATCGCGGGACGGCGCGCCGGTTTCGGGGTCGCGGACATGCACATGGGCGATGGCGGCGCCGGCATTCGCGGCTTCGATACAGGCATCGGCGATCTGCTTGGGGGTGACCGGCACAAGGTCGGATTTCTTGTGGCTTTGTCCTGATCCGGTAACGGCGCAGGTGATGAATACATCGTGGTTCATCGGAATCCTCGGATAGGTGATCCTTTCAGGTTACGAGGATTTGCTTGGTGTGTTATGCATATTCGGCCATAATCTTTGCCTATGCAGCCATTTTCAGCCTTTCATCTGACATTCCTCCTGCTTGACGGCTTTTCCAACATGGTGTTGGCCAATGCGATCGAGCCATTGCGCGCGGCCCGGGACCTTAGCGGAAAGCGGCTGTTTTCGTGGCAGATCGCCTCGCCTAACGGAGCGGTAGTGACCAGTTCCTCGCGATTGTCGATCGGAGTCGACATCGCCTTGCCCCGCGTTGGCGCAACGGACGCGTTGATCGTGGTCGCGGGCTATGGTGTGCGTGATCATCTGCGCCGGGTGACCTTGCAGCAGGTGTTGCAAAAGGGCCGCGGACTGCCCTTGGTCGGCGGCATCGACACGGGCGCATGGATGCTAGCCGAGGCGGGGTTGCTGGCCGGTCGTCGCGCCACAATCCACTGGATGGAACATGAAGCGTTGGCCGAGGCATTCCCCGAAGTCGAGGTCATCTCGGCCCCTTGGGTCACCGACGGCAATACCGTCACGGCGGGCGGCGCACAGGGGGTTTTATCCTGGTCGCTGGACCTGATCGGGCAAAGGGCCGACGACGCTTTACGCTATGATGTCGGCAATATGTTCGGTCGCACCCATATGGACCCCGCGATGGCCGGACAGGCCCGCATGATCGACCGCGCTCTGCCCGCCCCTTTGCAACGCGCTATTCTGGCGATGCGCGAAAGTGCCGAACACCCCTTGCCGCTGGTGGCCATCGCGGCCCGGGCGGCCTTGTCGACGCGCACCATGGACAGGCTGTTCCGCGCCCATCTGGGCATGGCTGCGGGTGGATATTACCGGCAGATCCGCCTGTCTCACGCCCGTGCCCTGGCTATCGATTCCGCTCAGCCACTGGACGAGATCGCCTCTCGCACGGGCTTTTCATCGGCCTCGACCTTGGCGCGGGCCTATCGGGCGCATTTCGGAGAAACCATCAGGGGAACACAGAGGGGTTAGCGCCCCGTCCAGACCGGATCGCGCTTTTCCGCAAAGGCGCGCGCACCTTCGATCTGGTCCTCGGATCGGTAAAGCTTTTCGACGGTTTCGAACTGGCTTTTGGTGATGCGGTTCAGGGCGTCCTGAAACTTCATGTCCTCGGCCTCGCGGACAATTTCCTTGATCGCCGCAAAAACCAGCGGAGGGCCAGAGGCCAGTTCGTCAGCCAGTGCTCGCGCGGCGGTCATCAGGCGGTCGGAGGGCAGGATGCGGTTCACCAATCCCCAACGCGCGGCTTCGGGCGCGTCAATCCAGCGGCCGGTCAACAGCATTTCCATCGCGATGTGATAGGGGATGCGCTTGGGCAGCTTGATCGAGGCAGCGTCGGCAACCGTGCCCGACCTGATTTCCGGCAGGGCGAAAGTCGCATGATCGGCGGCCAGGATAATGTCGCCCGACAGGGCCAGTTCCAGCCCGCCACCGCAACAGATGCCGTTCACGGCGACAATGACGGGCTTGTTCAGCCCCCGCAATTCCTGCAAGCCGCCAAATCCGCCGACACCATAGTCGCTGTCGACCGCATCGCCGCCCGCCGCCGCCTTCAGGTCCCATCCGGGGCAAAAGAATTTCTCGCCTGAGCCGGTCAGGATGGCAACGCGCAATTCGGGGTCGTCACGAAAACAGGTAAAGACCTCGCCCATGATGCGGCTGGTGGCGAGGTCGATGGCATTGGCATTGGGGCGGTCCAGAGTAACCTCGAAGACATGGCCACGGATTTCGGTTCGGATCGGGTTCATGTATTTTCCCTTCGGATCAGCGCGTCGACCGCGACGGCATCATCGGTGCGACAAATGAGCGGGTTGATTTCGACTTCGACAAGACGGGGTGTCGTATGGACATAATCCTGCACCGCCATGACAGTGGCAGTGATGGCGTCAAGGCTGGCGGCAGGCGCACCACGCCAGCCCTGAAGAAGCGGCCAGATGTTCAGGCCACGTACCGCCTGTTCAATATCGGCACGCGTCACCGGCAGCAGCAATGCGGCGCTGTCGCGCAGCAGTTCAGTCAGCACGCCGCCCGCGCCAATGGTCAGCAGCCAGCCATGAGGGGGGTCGCGGGTCACGCCGATCAGAAGCTCGGCGATGCCGCCAGTCACCATTTCCTCGATCAGGAAGGACGGCGCCTGCATCTGTAGGGCGGCATCGCGGACAGTGTCGGTGCCGGACAGATCCAACACCACCGCCCCGGCTTCGGTCTTGTGGGCAAAGCCCTCACCTTTCAGCACGACCGGAAAGCCGATCCGTTCGGCAGTTTCGGCAGCCTGATCGGCGGTTCGCGCGGGGCTTGCTTTGGGGATGCGCAGGCCATGGGCCCCCAGTTCAGCCTTGGCCTGCACCTCCGTCAGCAGGATCGGGACAGCGGGTTCGGGCCCAAGCGGCCAGACCGGCGCTGGATCGTCCACCGGAACAGGGCTTGCCGCGACCGCAATCGCGGCCATTGCTTCCGAAATGCCGCAAAACGGGACGATTCCTTGCATGACACATCGCCATGCAATGTCTTCAGGTATGTTTTCGGGCAAGGTCGCAATCAGGCCAAGCGGCATCGCGGGCGCAGGGCTGCCGATGCGGGAAGATTCCAACGCGGTCACCACGTCATCCCACTCTTGTGCCGTGCAGCGGTCGATCCGCGGAAAGTCCAGCACCAGACAGGTCATGGCCAGCGACGGGTCGGCGATGGCGCGAAAGCAATTCGTCATCGCCTCGCGATCCCCCCAGATATAGGTGTGGTAATCCAAAGGGTTGGACAGCGCGACCCTGGGACCCAAGGCATGACGTAGCGCATCGAGTTGCGCCCGGTTCAGCGCCGGATAATCGACACCATGCGCCAGCCCCGCATCCGCCATCAGGCTGGCCTCACCCCCCGAACAGGACAGAGACGCGATGCGGTTCGAGGACAAGGAACCGGCGACATGCAGGAGTTTCAGGGTTTCAAGCAGCACCGGCAGGCTGTCAACCTGCGCTATGCCAAGGCGCCGCAGCAGCGCCCGCCCCGCCGCATCCGATCCGGCCAGCGAGGCCGTATGTGACACCGTAGCCGCCCTTGCCTGATCGGACACCCCGACCTTCAGCGCGACGATGCGCTTGCCCAGATGGCGGGCGGTCGCTGCCAATGCCTCGAAACCGGGCAGATCGCCAATGCCCTCGATATGCAGCCCAAGGGCGGTCACGCGCGGATCGGCCAGCAGGGCCTGCCCGACCTCGGCAAAGCCCACCCGCGCCTGATTGCCCAGCGTCACCACGTAGCCAAGGGGCAAACCGCGTCGCTGCATCGTCAGGTTCAGCGCGATGTTCGAGCTTTGCGTGATGATGGCCACGCCGCGATCAACCCTGTCGCAACCGTGCTGGTCGGGCCAGAGCGCGGCACCGTCCAACGCATTGATGAAACCGTAGCAATTCGGCCCCAGAAAGGGCATCGACCCCGCCGCCATGACAAGCCTGTCCTGCATCGCGGCCCCGTCCGTCAGTTCGGCTGCGGCCTCGCTAAAGCCTGCTGCAAAACAGACCGCGCCGCCGGCCCCCATCGCGGCCAGATCAGCCATGACACCCAGCGCAGCATCGCGGTTCACGCCAATGAAAACCGCATCGGGGGTTTCGGGTAGATCGGCCAACCGCGCAAAGGCAGGCAGGCCGCCGATCTGGGGTTGTGAGGGATGAACCGGCCAGAGCTGCCCCTGATAGCCGATGCGCTGGCAGGCACGGACGATATTGCCGCACCAGCCGCTGCCCCCCACGGCAGCGATCGACCGGGGACGAAGCAGCCTTTCCATGGGTTCCCCGGCCATCACACACCCAAGGGCCGGAACAGGTCGCGGCTGATGATATGGCGCTGGATTTCGGATGTGCCGTCCCAGATGCGTTCGACGCGGGCGTCGCGCCAGAACCGTTCGATCGGGAAATCGTCCATCAACCCCATGCCGCCGTGGATCTGCAGCGTCGCATCTGTCACTCGCGCCAGCATTTCCGAGGCAAACAGCTTGGCGCTGGCGATCTCGCGGTTGGCGGGCAGGTTCTTGTCCAGACGCCACGCGCCGGACAAGGTCAGCCAGTCGGCGGCGTCGATTTCGGTGATCATGTCGGCAACCTGAAACCCGATGCCTTGAAATCGCGCGATAGGCTGGCCGAACTGGCGACGCTCAGCGGCATAGTGCAAGGCATGATTGAAGCAGCGCCGCGCACGGCCCACGCAAAAGGCAGCCACCGTCAGGCGGGTGGCGTAAAGCCAGTCGTTCATGACCTTGAAACCGCCATCGACCTCGCCCAGCACCTGTGCATCGGGCAGACGGCAGTTGTCGAAATACAGCGTGTAGTTGCGATAGCCGCGATGCGAGACAGAGTTATAGCCGTCCCGCACCTCAAACCCCTGCGTGTCGCGATCGACCAGAAAACATGTGATCCGTCGCTTTGGCCCCTGCGGCGTGTCATCGGTCCCGGTCGCCACGAAAACGATGAAGAAATCGGCATGTTCGGCGCCGGAAATGAAATGCTTGGAGCCGTTGACGACCCAATCACCTCCGTCGCGCAAAGCTTGACATTTCATGCCGCGCACATCCGAGCCCGCGTCGGGTTCGGTCATCGCCAGCGCATCCATGCGCTCGCCCCGCACAGCCGGCAGCAGATAGCGTTCGCGCTGGTCGCCCGTGCAGGCCATCAGGATGTTCTGGGGGCGGCCAAAGAAATGGGTCAGCGCCATGGATCCCCGGCCCAGTTCGCGTTCGACCAGCGTTACGTCCAGATGCGACAGTCCCGCGCCGCCCACATCTTCGGGAAAGTTGCAGGCGTAAAAGCCAAGATCAATTACTTTGCGTTTGATCTCGTTGCCCAGCTCATGGGGCACTTGGCCCGTACGTTCGATCAGCGCCTCATGCGGGTAGATTTCGTTTTCCACGAAACTGCGCACCGTCGAGACGATCATCTGCTGTTCTTCGTTCAGCCCGAAATCCATCGCGCTTCCTCTTGCTGATTCTTGCAGAGGATGGAACAGATCGGACAGGCAGGTCATGCAGGGTTGTCCAATCACCATGCAAAAATGGAAGCAAAGCGAAAGATCGCGACAGGTGGACATCCTGCTGTTCGACCAATTTTCAAATCATTGCCTTGCCAATGCGGTCGAGCCCCTGCGGGCAGCCAACACGCTTTCGCGCAAACCGCTGTATCGTTGGCGCTTTCTCAGTATCGACGGCATGCCTGTCGTTTCATCCAGCGGGCTGCCGGTGGTGCCCGAAATCGCCCTGCCCCGCAGCGAGGGCGGCGATTATCTGGCGGTGATGCCCAGCTATGACTTTCGCAAGCATGCCAGCGCCGCCAACCTGCGTGCTCTGCGGGTGGCGGCACAGCGGCGCTACCAGGCACTGGTTGGCATGGATACCGGTAGCTGGCTCCTGGCCGCCGCAGGTCTGCTGGACAGGCGGCGAGCGACGATACACTGGGATGAGTTGGACGCCATGGCCGAGGCCTTTCCCGAGGTCGAGGTCCGGCCCGACCGCTTCATCGTCGACGGCGACCGGCTGAGCTGCGGCGGAGTTACGACAAGTTTTGAGCTGATCCTGCACTTGATCCGCGAACAACACGGCCCGATGCTGTCGCTCGAGGTGGCGGCGCTGTTCATGCATGGCACCAGCGATCCGCCCTTGAAAAGCTTTGCGAATGCGGATGCTGCGATTCACGCCGCTGTCGCCCTGATGCGCCGCAATATCGAGGCTCCCCTGACCATTCCCCAGATCGCCGCCGAAATGGGCCTTGGGCGCAAAGGATTGGAAGCGCTGTTTCGGGCCGAGGTGGGCACCACGCCACAACTGCTTTACAAGACCCTGAGGCTGCGCGAGGCCCGCAGGCTGGCCACGCACACAAAGCAGAGCATCCCCGAAATTGCGACCCGTTGCGGCTACGCCGACGCCTCGGCGATGAGCCGCGCCTTCCGGCAGGAATTCGGTTGTACGCCATCATCTCTGCGCAACGGCTGACAGCACGATCCGCCTTGCGAAGGCCGGTCCTGCATCTGACGTGTGGCAAGGCCGTGCGGCCCATCTTCAGCAGCGGCCTGATGGGATCTGGCAAGGATGGTAAGCGGGTAAAGGCCGACGCACAGATGTCGATGAAATTCGCCCCTACACCGCCACGAACCGTGCCGGGAGTTGCTGGTTCAGGCGAAATGCCGAGAGCTTTGAGTTTTCGCCACCGCCTACGCCGGTCATGCGAACGATCGCATCTTGTCCCAGGGCACTCATGCGTTGACGCCCTTCATGCCTTCGGCGGTGTAGCGCTCTCCGGAAACAGGCAGCCCGGACAGGGCCTGTTCGAGAGCGATGCGCTCTGCCTCTCCAAGTTCGATTGACGCTGCAGCAGCGTTTTCTTCGAGATACTTGATCTGCCTCGTGCCGGGGATCGGCACAATGTCGTCGCCCTTGGCCAGCAGCCATGCCAGCGCAACCTGCGCCGGAGTGCAGCCTTTCTCGGCGGCAATACCGCGCACGACATCGACCAGCGCACCGTTGGTTGCGGCATTTTCCGGTGCGAAGCGCGGCAGGGTTGCACGGAAATCGCCCTCTTCGAACTGCGATCCTGCCTGAAACCGGCCTGTCAGGAATCCGCGGCCAAGCGGGGAATAGGCGACGAAGCCGATGCCCAGCTCACGGCAGGTCGGCAGGATTTCGGCTTCCACATCGCGGGTCCAGAGCGAGTATTCGGTCTGCACCGCCGTCACCGGATGAACGGCATGGGCACGGCGCAGCGTTTCGGCACTGACCTCGCAAAGCCCGATATGGCCGATCTTGCCCTCACGTTTCAGCGCAGCCAGCGCCTCCATCGTCTCCTCGATGGGACGTTCGCGATTGATGCGGTGAACGTAATACAGGTCGATCTGGTCCACCCCCAGCCGTTTAAGCGATCCTTCACAGGCGCGGCGCATATAGTCGGCGCTGTTGTCGATGGTGCGGGTGTATTCGCCGGGCTTGCGTACAATGCCGAACTTTGTGGCGATCTTCACGTCCGCACGGCTGTCGGCAAGGAAACGGCCGATCAGTTCCTCGTTATGGTGCGGGCCATAGGTGTCGGCGGTATCGAGAAAGTCGAGGCCAAGATCGACGGAACGTCGCAGAACCGCCAGCGACTCTGCATCGTCGCGCGGGCCGTAGAACTCGCTCATTCCCATGCACCCCAGACCGATGGCGGATACCGAAAGGTCAGTGCCAAGCATTCGATGTTGCATTGCTTTGCTCCTTGTTCGCTTCAGTTAAAGGTGGTTTTCTACTTCGATGAATAAAGCCACCAATAGCCGTAATCCGGTTTCCGAAATCGGAAATCGTAATGCGAGCCGCCTGCGCTGGGATGACGCACGCGTATTCCTTATGATCGAAGATGTTGCGACGACCGGTTGAATCCGCCATGGGAGCCAGTTCCTAGGTGGTCTGACTCTCACACCGACTGACCGTCGTGTCGTTCCCCGAACCTGTCGGCCGCCCAGGAACGCTTTTGCGGAAAGGCTGCGCCTCAGCCAGTGTAGCCTTGTCCTTTGGGTTGCGGGCCGGTTCCAGCTCTCCACAGAAGGTATTGTCGCAGGAGCTCGGCCTTCTTGCCGGCACAGGAAATATTTTTTCTTTAAATTTAAATATGTTACGATAAAATGTGGTCGTTTTTGCAGAGTTCGACACGGGCTCCGATGAAATTTTCTTAGTCTCGGCGTTGAAAAAACTTGTCGTATCTGCGGCGGGAAAATTACTGTGTCGGATGTACGCCTCGCGCATGACCTGAACGGAGTAAGGTTTGACGGCACTCATCTCATTATCCCGCGCCATCGACAGAGTGAATGAACTCATCGGAAAAGCCGTCGCCTGGCTGATACTCGCGTCAATCGTCATATCGGCGACCAACGCCGTGTCGCGAAAGGCATTCAGCCTCAGCTCAAACGCCTGGCTTGAGGCCCAGTGGTACCTTTTTTCTGCCGCCTTCCTGCTTGCATCAGCCTGGACGTTGATGAGCAATGAACATGTCCGCGTCGATCTGCTATATAGCCGCATGAAACGGCGCGGACAGATCTACGTCGACATCATCGGAACCGTCCTGTTCCTGTTGCCATTCTGCGTGATTGTCGTCTGGCTTTCGTGGCCTGTCTTCATGGCCAAGCTGGCGTCGGGCGAGACCTCGAACAATACGGGCGGGTTGGTGCTGTGGCCCGCCTGGATGCTGATTCCCATCGGGTATACGTCGCTCGGCCTTCAAGGCATCTCTGAACTCATCAAGCGTATTGCCTGGCTCCGGGGGGATCTGCCCGATCCCGTGCTGGTGGCCGACGCCGACGCCGCAGAACTGTAAGGGCCCGCATGCAATTCATTGTCGAAAACATGGCCCCGCTGATGTTCGTGGGTCTGATCGTAATCCTGTTGTTCGGCTACCCGGTGGCCTTCGCACTTGCCTTTACCGGGCTTGCGTTCGGTCTTTTCGGGATAGAGCTTGGACTGCTGCCGGTTAACCTCTTTCACGCCATACCTGACCGTATCTTCGGCCAGATGGGGAACGAGACGATGCTCGCGATCCCCTTCTTCACATTCATGGGCCTGATCCTTGAAAGATCGGGGATGGCCGAGGATTTGCTGGACACCATCGGCCAGCTTTTCGGGCCGGTGCGCGGCGGCATTGCATTCGCGGTGATCGCGGTCGGGGCGCTGTTGGGTGCAACGACAGGTGTCGTTGCAGCTTCGGTGATCTCGATGGGGCTGATCTCGCTGCCGATCATGCTGCGCTATGGTTATGACCGGAAGGTTGCGGCGGGGACGATCGCAGCCTCGGGAACGCTGGCGCAGATCGTGCCGCCGTCGCTGGTCCTGATCGTTCTGGCCGACCAGCTTGGGCGGTCCGTCGGCGATATGTACAAGGGTGCGATGATTCCGGCCTTGGTGCTGGTCGGGTTCTACATGCTTTATATCGTCGCAGTCTCGATCATCTGGCCGCATAAGGTCCCCGCGCTACCCTTGGAAGCGCGCACGCTCCGGGGTGCCCGGCTGCTGTTGCGGGTCGTGACCTCGCTTATACCGCCCCTTATTTTGGTGTTCTTGGTTCTGGGCACCATCTTTCTCGGCATCGCTACCCCGACCGAAGGCGGCGCGATGGGCGCCATGGGTGCGCTTGTCCTCGCGCTCATCAAGCGCAAATTGACCCTGCCGCTGCTGCGTGACTCGATCTACGCAACAGCAAAGCTTTCTGCCTTCGTCTTGGCGATCCTTCTGGGTGCGCGGGCGTTCTCATTAACCTTCTATGGCGTAGACGGTCACATCTGGGTCGAGCATCTGATGACTTCGATCCCCGGCGGCACGTTGGGCTTTCTGATCGCAGCAAACCTTCTGGTTTTCTTTCTCGCGTTCTTTTTGGATTACTTTGAGCTCGCCTTTATCATCATCCCGCTGCTGGCGCCGGCGGCCCAGTCGCTGGGGATCGATCTGGTGTGGTTCGGGGTCATGCTTGCGATCAACATGCAAACCTCGTTCATGCATCCTCCCTTTGGCTTCTCTCTCTTCTTTCTGAGGTCGGTCGCACCGGCGCGACAGTATCGCGATAAGGTGACGGGGGAACTGATCCAACCGATAACGTCTAACCAGATCTATCTCGGGGCCATTCCCTACCTTGGGATCCAGCTTATCATGGTGCTGATCGTGGCCTCATTTCCGCAGCTTGTCATGCATTACAAAGGCGATGCCGTCGAATTTGATCCCGCAACTGTCAGGCTGAACCTGCCGGGCGGAGGCGGCGACACTGCGCCTTGGGGTGCTCCGCCAAGCTTTGGCGCTGCGCCGCCCACTTTCGGGGGAACCGCCGGGCAAACCCCCGCGCCGCCGGGTTTTGGCGCAACGACAGGTCAAACCCCGCCGCCAAGTATTGATGCGCCGACAGATCAAACCCCACCGGCGCCCAGCTTTGGCAATCCTGAAAGTCAGATCCCACCGCCACCAACCTTCGGACAATAATTCGCCATCACCAATAAGCACAATATCACGGGAGGAAAGGAAAAGAGGATGACTGATAATATTGAACGCCGCGGATTTCTTAAGAGATCTGCGACCCTTGGGCTTGGTGCCGCGGCAGCGGGTACGCTTGCCGCACCTGCTATCGCCCAATCCGCGCCGAACATCCGCTGGCGCTTGACTTCAGGTTTCCCAAACAACCTCGATACGATTTACGGCGGCGCCGTTTTCGCGGCCGAGCGTGTCAAGGCGATGACTGGCGGAAAATTCGAAATACAGGTTTTTCAGGCCGGTGAGATTGTTCCGGGTGGGCAGGCGCTGGATGCTGTGGCCGGAAATACTGTGGAGATCGCGCATACCTGCGGCTATTACTTTACAGGCAAGGACCCGGCTTTTGCCATCGGCTCGGCCATTCCCTTCGGTTTGAACTCACGGCTCCAGAATGCGTGGCTCTATCACGCCGGCGGGAATGAAGCTTATGACGATTTCCTTAAGGACCACGGGGTGATGGCGCGCCCAGGCGGTGCGACCGGCAGCCAGATGGGCGGTTGGTTTCGAAAGGAAATCAACTCTCTTCAGGATCTTAAAGGGATTAAAATGCGGATCGCCGGTGTCGCTGGCGATGTGATGTCACGACTTGGCGTAGTGCCACAGCAGCTTCCCGGAGGGGACATTTATCCAGCACTCGAACGCGGTACGATTGATGCAGCGGAGTGGGTCGGACCTTATGATGACGAACGGCTCGGCTTCTATCAGATTGCACCATATTACTATTATCCCTCCTTCTGGGAGGGTGGGCTGACCATCCATTTCTTTATAAATCCCGGAGAATGGGAAAAGCTGCCAGAAGAGTATAAGGCGGCTCTCGATACTGCCTTCCATGCAGCGAATATCAACATGCAGGCGCTTTACGATGTGAAAAATACGACTGCCATTCGATCACTCGTCGGAAAGGGCGCACAATTGCGCCCGCTGCCGCGTGATGTGATGGATGAAGCATATAAGCAAGCTTTTGCGCTGTACGAGGAATATTCGCAAAAGAGCCCGGCATGGGCCAAGATCTATCCTGACTGGAAAAAATTCCGCGAAGAGGGATTTGAATGGTTCCGTGTCGCTGAATTCTCCTATGACAGCTATGTCTTCGGTGCGCAGGCGGCAAATCAGCAATAGGATTACGGTCACACCCATATTTGGCAGGAGCGGCAAGCAATTTGCCGCTTTTTCAAGCATCCCTTGGTATCGTCAAGGGATGATGGGTGCGACCTGTTTGCTGACCAGAGTGCCGAAAATGCGAAGACGGAATTGGCGCTGAACGCCCTTGCATACAGTATAAAGCGATGATGGCCTTGATCGGAATCCGAGGCATCTTTCCCGCAGTGCGCGCCTGGCACGGTCGGGAGGGATCGCGGGTGCCCGTCGATCTTGGGCAGGCGCAGGGCATCGGCAGTCAGATTGGGCAGATCGGGGATCACGTGCGGATCTCCTTCAGGACAGCATTATCGGGAAACCAGCGCGATCCAAGGCGGAGCGCCACATGCACCAGCGCGATCAGCACTGGCACTTCGACCAGCGGGCCAATGACGGCGGCAAAGGCGACAGGCGAGGCCAAGCCATAGGCTGCAATGGCAACGGCAATCGCCAGTTCGAAGTTATTGCCGGCAGCGGTGAAGGCGATGGCCGTGGTGCGGGGATAATCCCGTGCGATCCAGCGCCCCATTGCAAAACTCACCATAAACTGGATGGCGAAATAGAGAGTCAGGGGCACCGCGATCCTGAGCGCATCAAACGGCAGGCGCAGCACATCACCGCCCTTCAGGCTGAACATGGCGACAATGGTGAACAGCAGCGCAATCAACGTGACCGGGCTGATTTTGGGTAAGAAAACGTCCCGATACCACGCGGCCCCCTTCCGTGCGATCAGGGCGCGCCGCGTCAGGAACCCTGCAAGGAAGGGCATGCCGAGATAGATCAACACGGCCTCGGTCACCGTCCAGAAGCCCACATCGACCACGCTGCCTTCCAATCCGAACAGGGGCGGCAGAAGCGTGAGGAACAGCCATGCGTAGGTCGAGAAGAACAGGATCTGGAAGATCGAATTAAAGGCCACCAGCCCTGCAACATACTGGTTGTCGCCCCGTGCAAGCTGGTTCCAGACCAGCACCATGGCGATACACCGGGCCAGACCGATCAGGATCAGGCCGGTCATGTATTCCGGCTGATCGCGCAGAAAGATTACAGCCAGAGCAAACATCAGCACCGGGCCGATGATCCAGTTCTGCACCAGCGACAGGATCAGCACAGGCTTGTCGGCAAAGACCTGCGGCAGTTCTTCATACCGCACCTTTGCCAGCGGCGGGTACATCATCAGGATCAGCCCGATGGCGATAGGAATATTGGTGGAGCCGACGGACATGGCGTTCAGCGCCTCGGGCAGTCCGATAAAGACCGTCCCAAGCAAGATACCGAAAGCCATTGCAGCAAAAATCCACACCGTCAGATAGCGGTCAAGAAAGGACAGCCGGCGGGCCGGAGCAATGCTGGTCATGGTGTTTCCCCCTATCAGGCGGAACGGATGCGGTTGCCGTGATCGTCCAGGACCCGCTCGCCGTCTTCTTTGCTGAACGCGGCCTGTTGGGGCGGCAGCAGATCCAGAACAGCATCCGAGGGGCGGCACAGGCGGGCGCCTTTGGGGCTGACAACGATGGGACGGTTGATCAGGATCGGATGCTCCGTCATCGCAGCGATCAGGGTGTCATCGCTCAACGTCTCGTCCCCCAGTCCCAGTTCTGCATAGGGGGTGTCCTTCTCGCGCAGCAGGGCGCGGGGCGTAATTCCCATGCGCTCGATAAGCTGCACCAGCATCTGACGGGACGGCGGGCATTTCAGATACTCGATCACATGTGGCTCGACACCGGCGTTGCGGATCATGGCGAGCGCGTTGCGGGACGTGCCGCAGGCGGGATTGTGATAGATCACGACATCCATGGTCATGCCTTTTCGATAACGGAGGGATCGCAGTCGCAGACCAGGGCAGTCATGACCGGCGCGCAGATTTCAGGATGGCCCTGACAACAGTCGCGCATCAGGAACTCCACGAGACCTGCCAACGCCGGATAGACGGCGGTGTAGATGATGAAGCGCCCGTCGCGGCGAGACTGCACAAGCCCGGCATGTTCCAGATGGGTCAGGTGGAACGAAAGCCGCGAGGTGGTTGCGCCCCCGATGGCCTCACCGACAGCTCCGGCTGCCATGCCTTCCGGCCCGGCCTGGACAAGCAGCCGCACAATGCGGAGCCGGGTTTCTTGGGAAAGGGCAGCGAAGGCGGATAGAGCTTCTGGTTCCAACATCGAATCAACATCTCAATAGTTGTTGATTAATACTAACGGAGCTGAATGCTCGCGACAAGCCATAACCTGCTGAGTGAAAGGCAAGGGTTCAGCCCAGTGACGGTCAACCTGGTGTCGCGCCAGACCCGAGCGGCTGCTATCGAGAAGCTACCACACAGCGAAAGTTACACCTGAGGTGCCGGCCCGCCCTTCGGGCACAGGGTCCACGGCAAGGCTGCAGGCCGGCACCGAACTTAAGCCAATCCTACGTTCGCAATGACGGAGACTGACGGTTTGCGCTTCGCTGGGTCACACCGACAAAGCAGCATCCTGATTGTCACGAACCTCCTTTCTACATACCATCGCTACCAGCTTTTCCGAGGAATCCGGGGAGGAGATCCGGCATGGCAAAACTCGTCTACGCCCTGAACCAGTCCTTGGATGGGTATATCGACCACACGGAGTTTGCGCCCGATCCCGTCCTCTTTCGGCATTTCATCGACGATGTGCGCAGTCTGACAGGCATGGTGTATGGTCGCCGCATGTACGAGGTGATGCGGTATTGGGACGAAGATCGTTCGGAATGGGACGCGGCGGAACGTGATTACGCGGCGGCGTGGCGGAGCCAACCAAAATGGGTCGTATCGCGCTCGTTGAAATCCGTTGGGCCAAACGCCACGCTCATTAAGCACGATATCGAGGCCACGATACGCGGACTGAAAACTCAGCTTGACGGCAAGATTGAAGTTGCCGGACCAGAGTTGGCGCAGAGCCTGACCGATTCTGGTCTTGTCGACGAGTATCGACTGTACATTCATCCCGTCGTGCTCGGTCACGGCAAGCCGTTCTTCGCGGGTCCGCAGCCACCGCTGCGCCTTGTGGCCAGCGATCGAATTGGCAAGGACGTGATCAGGTTGACCTACGTTCTCGCCTGAGGAGTTGCGCCGATGTGTCGGGTTCACTTTGAGTCGCGGATACATACGCAATTTCAGTGAATTGCAGTTGCTATAGATAGCTCGATCAATAGCGGACCGTGACCTCCATCAGGTCGGCAGAAAATCCTTCGGTGTCGGGCTTGGCAGGATTAACTCCGCTTGGTCCCACATTGCTTTCTATATCGAAGGGGGATCGCCGCACATGTTTGAATGGCAACTTTCTGCAAACTGCAGCGCAGCACTTTGATGCGCCGCCCGGTGGTAAAGGGCCGAAATCGGCAGCCGCGCCGCTCTTGCGATCCTGATCTTTGCGGAGCCGGATTTTCTGTTGCTGGACGAGCCGACAAACAATCTTGACCGTGATGGGCGCAGGGCGGTGATCGACCTTATCCGGGCTGGACAGGTGGAGCGATCATCGTCAGCCATGATCGTGAGCTTCTGGAGGAAATGGACGCCATTGTCGAACTGACCTTGCTTGGAGCGACCCGATACGGCGGGAATTATAGCGCCTGCCCATGCGGAAAAGACCCGCGTTGATGCTGCGCGGCGCGCGAGGACGGTGCCGGGCGCCGGGCACGGGCCAAGGGCGAGCAGCCGACAATCCTGATGGACGCCGCCAAGGGCCGGGCCGCAGCCTCGGGCGGTATGCACACGGCCCATGCGGCTACTGGCCCGGTTTGCTTTCCGTGCGGCAGATGCCTTGCGCCGGGCGGGTGAACCGAGGCTTGCGCGCCGGTCTCGCCTGTGCCCTTAAGGCCATGCCGCCTGGATTGTTGATCCTGGACGAGCCGACCAATCACCTTGATCTGGCCGACATCGCTGCACTGGAGGCCGCGCTGAATGCGTATGACGGTGCGGTGCTGGTTATCAGCCACGACGAAGCATTCCCTATATCGCTCGCACCGGACAGAACGATTCATCTTGGGGAATGACGGCAATGTCCCGCATCACGGCCCCGTCGACGGGAGCTTCTGCGTCGCCGCACCCTCTACGGTCGACAATGGGCCGGGATCCCTTTCCTACTTGCGCGGTTCAGCCTCGTTTACTGCGGGTTTTCGTCGTCTTGTTCCCACGCGGCCCGGACTGGACAGGGGTATTGCTCCGGTTCTCCGCCAGAAGTTTGCGCCACCGTTCAACACGCACCTGATCAAGCGTTCCAGCCGCAACGGCCGCCCGGACCGCGCATCCCGGTTCATGGGCATGGGTGCAGTTCCTGAAGCGGCACTCGGGCGCAAGTTCGGCGATTTCGGCGAACAACTGGTCCAGTCCAGTTGAAATGTCGCTGACATGCAGCGTTCGGATGCCGGGCGTATCGATCACCCAGCCACCACCGGAAATCGCATGGAGCGAGCGAGATGTGGTTGTGTGACGCCCTTTGGCGTCGGCTTCGCGGATGCTGCCGGTCAGTTGAGCCTCTTCCGGCGCCTTGGCCGCGAGCGTATTCAGCAGCGAGGACTTTCCCACCCCGGACGAGCCCACAAGGGCAACAGTCTGTCCTGCTGCGCACCAGCGGGCCAGCGCCTTGACCGCATCCGGCGCCCTTGCATTCAGCGTGACGACCTCCAGCCCGCGTTGCAGGTCTGCCGCCCGATCCCGCCAGGGTCCGGCATCCGCGACCTGGTCAGCCTTGGTCAGGACGATCACCGGCGTCGTCCCGGCCTCATTGGCAAGGGCCAGATACCGCTCCAGCCGCGCAAGGTTCAGGTCGTCATTGCAGGAAGAGACGATGAAGAGCGTGTCGACATTTGCCGCGATCAGTTGCGGGACCCGCCCCCCTTCGGTGCGCCGTTGCAGCACGGTCTTGCGGTCCAGTCGACGCACAAGCATCCGGGTGCCGGACTCGACCAGAACCCAGTCTCCCACGGCATAATCCGCCGTATTGGCTAGGGCGGAAAGGGTCAGCCTCACCGGACCGGACGTGGATTCCGCGGTCAATCTGGCCCGATGGACCGTCGCGATGCGCATGCGGGCGAGGCCTGTCTCCTCTGGTTCCAGTTGGTCGTCGAAAAACGCCGACCACCCGAGGGCCGTCAACGCCATGGATGCCTGATCTGATGAATGGGTCACGATGACCTGCATGGGCGCGATAGCTGGCTGATGCAAGCCTTGCCTTGCGGGATTATTGCACAGATGGCTCCCTTGCCCTCTTGCCAGCGCTGGTCCGGCTGACTCCACGCAACTGGGTCTATATCCCCTCGGGTAGCTTCGAGCGCATCGCGTCTCTGCGGTCGAGCCTGTCTCCATCGACGACAAAGCTGCCATCGCCCACCGCATGCAAGGTTCGCTTTTCGCTGCGGTCGCCGTCGAACCATGCCGCCAGTCCATCCAGCACCACGATGCCGTGCGGCTCGATGATGTCGACCACCCGGCATTCGACATTGGCGAGGCAGTCGCGGAGCAGCGGCGCGCGGACATGCGTCCCGGGACAGCGTGACAAGCCGAACCGTTCAAACTTGTCCACTTCCGCGCCCGAGCAGGTGCCGATACCGATCACCGTGTCGATCATGTCCATCGTCGGGATGGCGATGACGCATTCCCCGGACGCGCTGAGCGCGGTCCAGGAATGATTCCAATGGCCTGTGGCGATGGCGAAACGGGGCGTGAAATCCATCACCATGGTCCAGGTAATGGTCATGACGTTGTCCCGCCGGCCATCATTCGTGGTGATCAGGGTTACCGGTCCCGGCTCGATCAGGGTAAAGGCGCGGCCCAGCGGCAGTTCCTGCATGATGCTTCCTTTCGTTTCCATCAGCGGTCTTGCAGCCCGCCCTGCTCGATCCAGCGCATGAGGATATCGACGATCCGGGCCTGTTCGGCCTCGGTCAGCGCCCGACCCGGCGGGATGGCGTGCCATTTCGCAAGACAGGATCGGCAGCAGGTCGCGGTGGCGTGCTGGGCGATGAACACCGGATGGCCGCGCATCGGGGTCTGCCTGCCATCGTTCTTTGGCAGGGCCGGTGCCAGCCTTGCTGCGATAAAATCCGCGGCGTGGCTGCGGATCGTCCCCGTGCCCTTCGCGGCCAGATAGGCGCGCTCCCTCGGTCCCAGCCGGAACCGGCGGCGGAAATCCGACCGGGCGAGACGGGCGAAAAGCGCGTCCCCGGTCACGGCACCAGCACCGCCGCACCCTGGAAACGACCATGGCGCAGATCCTCCAGCGCCTCGTTGGCGTGGGCCAGGGGATAGGTCGTGGTCTCGGCACGGATGCCCGCCTTGGGCGCAAGGGCAAGGAATTCGACCGCGTCAGCGCGGGTCAGGTTGGCGACCGAAATGATCTGCCTCTCCTCCCACAGGATATCATAGGGGAATGACGGGATGTCGCTCATGTGGATGCCGCCGCAGACCACCCGACCGCCTTTCCGCACCGCTCGCAGCGCCAGCGGGACCAGCGCGCCGACCGGCGCGAACAGGATCGCGGCGTCCAGCGGTTCCGGCGGCATCTCCTCGGACGTCCCGGCCCAGGCGGCCCCCAACTGCCGCGCCATGGCCTGCGCGGCCACGTCGCCCGCGCGGGTGAAGGCGTAAACCTCGCGCCCCTGCCAGCGGAGCACCTGCGCCAGCAAATGCGCGGCCGCGCCGAAGCCATAAAGCCCAATCCGCTGTCCCTCGCCCGCCATCCTCAGTGAGCGCCAGCCGATCAGCCCCGCACACATCAGCGGCGCAATGGCCACCGGATCGTTGAAACCCTGCAGCGGGAAAGCGTAGGCGGCCTCGGCAAGGACATGGGTGGCGAAGCCGCCGTCGCGGGTGAAGCCGGTAAATTGCGGCGCGTCGCAGAGGTTTTCACGCCCCTCGGCGCAATAGGGGCAATGGCCGCAGCTATGGCCCAGCCACGCAACGCCGACGCGGGTGCCGGCCGCAAGAGTGACGCCCGGCCCCGCCGCCTCGACACGGCCGACGATCTCGTGCCCCGGCACGATGGGCAGTGGCCCGCCCGGCAAATCGCCGTCCACGACATGCAGGTCGGTGCGGCAGACGGCGCAGGCCTCGACGCGCAGCCGAACCTCGCCCGGACCCGGTTGTGGCAGGGGGCGTTCCTCCCAGACCAGCGGGCCACCGGTCCGGCGCAGGACCATGGCCCCCATCCTGCCGGTGGGAACAGGCTGCGGCGCTGTCGTCATCGGCCCCTCCAGTCATGGGCATCTGCCCCCACTCTCGCATGGCCGATGCAGCGTGCCAATCCAGTCCATAAAAGCCTGTGCGCGGAGCGGAATCATATGGCAGGACTCCAGCATGTCTTCCGGCTTTCTCGACTCGCTCTTATTGCTGCAGAATCCGGGCGAGCGTATCGAGCGCCAAGAAAGGACTCGCCGAGTCGTCCCCCGTCACCGGAAATGCTGCGCGATACACGAAGGGCAGCTTTGAGGGGTCGCGCCGCAGCATGGCTCTGCACAATGACCGACAGGTTGGGGCCGAACCCAACAGCACTCATCCCTGCTCCTGTTTTCTTTGTCTTCCACTTCTTCCTGCAAGAAGACAGCCGATGGCAGCGAGTTGTATCGCGGCAGCACAGGCGAACAGAAGAGCCGGGCCGACCGTCTCGCCAGATCGGGTCACACCGCGTATCAGCCCGAATACCGCCGGGGCGAAGGCATAGCCTGCCTGGCCGATGGCGACGATCAGCGGCACCATACGGGCGGCTTCGACCGGGCTGAATTCCTGCTGTGCGATCAGCGGCGGCAGCGAAGTGGCGTTGCCGATTCCCAGCCCGAACAGCGCGATGCCAAGAAACAGCCACGGGCCGCTATTCCCCACCGCCAGGACGAACAGCAGCGATCCCATCACCTGCACTCCGTAGCTCAAAGAAGCGACAAGGCGGCGGTTCGGCCCCCACGGGCATCATCCACACAACAACTGAACGCCCGAGGATCGCGGCCAGCGTCGCGCATCCCATCGTCAGACCCGCTGCTCTTTCGCCCAGCACCGGGACGAGCAGCGAAAACAGATGCGCCAACAATCCGATCTGGGCGAAGAGACCCAGCATCATGGCGATGGCCAGCGTCACGAATTTGTGGTTGCGGAAAAGCATACGAGAGACCGGCGCGCCGGCCTGGGGCGCGCTGATCCGCGGAATGGCGGCGGTCCGCCCGTCCGGGTTTTGCCCCATGCTTTCAGGCGTATGCCGGAATACCAGTACCGACAGAGTTACGACCGCCGCGACCATGACGCCCCCGACCGCCAGGGCTGCCGGCACAAAGCCGATAGCTGCGATCAGTGCGATCCACAGCGGTGAGAACATCACCCCGCCAAGGCTCGCACCGTTATAGGCCATGCCGAGCGCAGCCGGGCGGCGCAAGACGAACCAAGGGGCGATCAGCGCGTTCACTGCAGCCGCCCCCATGCCGACCCATCCCGCACCACTCGCCAGCACGGCCGCAAACAACTGCCAGGGCTCTGCCGCCAGTGCCCAGCCCGCGGCGCCAAGTCCCAGCAGCTCGGCGCCCAGCATGGTCACTCCGGGCACACCCAGAAGCGGATAGAGACCACCGGCACAGTAAAATGGTTCAATTCCACCAAAGGTTTCGGCTTTATTCAACCTGATGATGGTGGCGCTGACGCTTTCGTACATATCTCTGCGATTGAAAGATCCGGCATGCACGATCTCGTTGAGGGCCAAAAGATCGGCTACGATCTTGAGCGCGACAGCAAGTCAGGCAAAATGTCTGCCTGCAATCTGCAAGCGGCTTAATTTGCAGGGCTTTCGCGCCGTACAGCCCAAACATGACATGCGAAATCCAAAATCACCGGGTCGGGCATTTTTGTCCGGCTCTTTGTTTTCTGGCCTTCTGGCCTTCCGAAAGTGTGACCATGACCGAGACAATCAGTAAATCAAGACAACTGGCGGAAGTAGCTTTTGGAAAAACCCAGACCCAGTTTCTTGCCCGTCAACGTGCACTTAATGAGCACGATAGTATTACAACTGCGCGTGCGGAAAAGACGCTTCGGCTTCGCACTGCGCGGCTTGAAAAAACCCGGAGTGATATGCTCGCCGCTTCGGCAATTGATCAGCGGAAATGCGTGAAACAGGCCTGATGCGCGTTTACCTCCATCACACACGGCCATCCAATGAGAGAAAATGCGAAACAAAGAATTCTCTGACCGTCGCGGAAATGCCGCTACCGCCAAAGCAACCATGCTTGATGCTTTTCGCACGGCCCAAGCCACGGCCGCTCCAGAAAAGGCCGCAAAGCTGGCTCAACGTGTTGCCGTTGCGCAAGCCCGTGACCAGCGGCGCGCGCAACGCGAGCAAGTAAAGCGTGAAGAACAGCAGCAGCTGGAATCGGAGGCAGCAGCGCAGCGTGCGGCCAAGACGGCCGAGACTGAGCTTCGGAAATCCGCCATGGACGACCGTATTGCCCGGGTCGTGGCGGACGAGGTCGCCCGCAAGGCAGAGCGTGATCTGCGATATGCTAAGCGCAAGGCGGCTGCAATGGCCGCTGCCTGACCAAAACGGCGCGACAAAGCCCTAAGAGTGAGCATACAAATTCCCAACTTAGGGCGATGTTCATTTTCTCCGGCATTACTGGTCTTGCGCCGGGTGCCGGAGGATCCCCTTGATGCCCGGATGTCTGGTGCTCCAGGCTGCTTCGACTGCGATGCGGCGATGTCTTTAGATGACTTTCGCCCTCCCCGACGATTTTGCGCGATGACGCCTCGGCCACTTCGTACTCACGACGAACGGCAGGCAGGTCGCGCAGAGCTGTCGCGTCGCTTCAACCTTAGCGTGTCCGCGAGGCTGCCGCGAGCCTGGTTCCCATAGCCGTCACTCGGCGGCGAGAGTAAGGCTGGCAGGCCCGGACGCCTCCAGCGCCGAGGCCCCCAACCCTCCGGCCAGATACAGCGGCAAAAGCGCGTTGATCATCTCGGACGAGACATCCATTAGCAGGCTGGCGATCCGCAGCATCCAGATCGTTGCCGGGAATGGCGGGGCGCGAGGCCAGGCGGGTCTGTGCGGGGTTGGATTCGGTCATTGCGGTTTGATGCGCAGGGTTGGCGTCGGCGACCCATTCCGGTCGGAAATCCCATCGGCTATCCTCCGGCTACGACGGGTATTCTCCTGCCTGTCATCAATCCGATATCTCACGCACGCAACGGTGTGCACAGTCTACGACAGGCAGGCAAGATGGCTGATCCCCCTACCCGGTCCATCGGCTCCGTCGGCGAGGTCTTCGCCGCGTTCCTGAAACTGGGCGTGACATCCTTCGGTGGTCCGATCGCGCATCTGGGTTATTTCCGGGATGAATTCGTCCTGCGCCGAAGATGGCTGTCCGAAGTCGCCTATGCCGATCTGGTCGCGCTTTGCCAGTTTCTTCCCGGTCCGACATCCAGCCAGGTCGGGTTCGCGCTCGGTCTCATGCGGGCGGGTTGGGGTGGCGCATTGGCCGCCTTCATGGCATTCACGCTGCCCTCGGCCGTTTTCCTGATCATCCTCGCCCTGACCGCGACAAGCATCGAGGGGCCGCTGGCACAGGGGCTGCTGCATGGGCTCAAGATCGTGGCGGTGGCCATCGTTGCGCAGGCCGTGCTGGGGATGTCGCGCAGCCTTTGCCCGGACCGTGAGCGAGCCAGCATCGCCGTCGCGGCCGTGCTGCTGTTGGCCGTTGCACCCGGGTCGGTCGGAATGATGCTGGCCATCCTTTTTGGAACCGGTGCCGGCGCAGTTTTGCGGCGCGGACAGGTCGTCGACGAAACTCGGTCCTCCGTGCCGGTGCCAAAGGCTCTGGGAGCCGCCGCACTGGTGGCCTTTGCCACGCTGCTTGCAGCCCTGCCGGTCTTTGCCAGCCTGAACCAGGGGCTGGCCTTGGCCGACAGCTTTTACCGAGCAGGGGCGCTGGTGTTCGGTGGCGGCCACGTCGTCCTGCCGCTTCTTGAGGCAGAGACCGTTCAATCCGGCTGGGTCAGTGCGGGTACTTTCCTGACCGGCTATGGCGCAACACAAGCTGTGCCGGGCCCACTTTTCACCTTTGCTGCCTGGCTGGGAGCCAGCATGACACTGCCCCCGAATGGGGTCTTCGGAGCGACCATCGCACTCCTTGCGCTCTTTCTGCCGGGGTTCCTGCTGTTGATTGCCGCCCTTCCGTTCTGGGGGTGGCTTCGCGCGCGCCGCATCGCGCAGTCCGCCATGCAGGGTGCGAACGCGGCAGTGGTCGGAATTTTGGGCACTGCGCTCTATAATCCGGTGTTCACCAGCGCGGTTGTATCGATGCTCGACTTCGCCGTTGCTCTTGCCTGCTTCGTGGCACTGGTCGCGTGGAAAGCACCACCGTGGCTCGTCGTTCTCGGCGGTGCTGCGGCCGGGACCATGGCGGTCTGAAAGGAGAACTACGACCGGCAGTTCTGCCCCGCGTCACGTCCTCGACAGCCCGAGTTTCGCTGCATTCTACGTGAAGGGCAGCTCCCAAGTGTATTGCCGCGCAGCAAGATCTCCCAGATTGGCCCGGGCGTGATGCAGGGATGGAACTGGGTCTCGTTGAGAAGCTCATCCCGCAGGCGGTCGTTGAAGCTTTCGATGAAGGCGTTCCGAGTTGGCTTTCCTGATGCGATGTATGTGGTTGTCAGCAAAGGTCGGGATCGCGTTCGAGGTGAACTCAGTCCTGTTGTCGCTGACCACTGTCTGGGGCTTGCTGCGGGCCTCGAATAGGGCCGCCAGTTCCCGGGCAACCCTCACGCGGGACAGCGGGGATCAAGGCCAAGTATTCGCGGGTGCGCTTGCCTAGACATTGTCTCGGCTGAATATAGGCTTTTCGCCAGCCGATGTCATGGACATTTTCCGCACAGAGGAAGGTCTGGGACTGTTGGAGACGAACTGTATCAATGCTGCAGGGTTTTATGCAGCCAACCGTGCAAAGCTCGCGGCGACGATAGACAGGATGGCTTGAAGCCGATGATTCCGCGCCCTATTCCAGCGGTGCGGGTTGGGTTTGTGCCGCAAGCCGAAGAAAACCTGCGATATAGTCGATCTGTTCCTCGCCCCTTCGCGTGCCCAGATGGATCGACTTCGGCAGCCCCTCCCCGATCCGGGCCGCGCGGATCGGCAGACCCGCACCCTCTTCGCGTAGCAGCCAGTCGGGCACGGCGCTGACCCCCCTGCCAGCCGCCACCAAATGCAGCATCATCTCGGTGGTCTCGACACTACGGTGGCGGCGCGGCAGGCAGTTTCCCGGCACAAGGAACCGCGTGAAGATATCCAGTCGCGCCGGCTCGACCGGATAGGTGATCAGCACCTCGGCGGTCAGGTCCGCGGGGAGCGCGATATCTCCTATTGGATGGGCCTTGGGCACTGCCAGAACCAGTTCGTAATCGAAAACCGCGCGATAGCTGATGCCGGGCAGGTCCAGCGGATCAGGCGTGATCAACAGGTCGATCTCATGCCCCAACAAGGCCGCGATGCCGCCAAAGCGGAAGGCGCTGCGTAGCTCCAGATCTACGTCCGGCCAGGCCGCAAGATAGGGCGCGACGACCCGCATCAGCCATTGCTGGCAGGGATGGCATTCCATTCCCACCCGCAACGCGCCGCGTTGACCCGTGGCAAAATCGGCCAGCACCCCTTCGGCATGTTCGATCTGCGGCAAAACCCGCTGCGCCAGCGCCAGCAGGTATTCGCCCGCCTGCGTCAATCGTAGCCCGCGACCCTCCTTTTGCCAGACGGCGATGCCGTGGCGGTCCTCGAACTTGCGGATCGTGTGGCTGACCGCGGATTGCGTCAGGTTCAGGCGGTCCGCAGCAGCAGTCACGCTGCCCAGCCGGTCCACCTCGCGCAGAATGGACAGATGTTGACGTTCAAGCATGCATGACACCAGTTCATTGATCTATGAGAATATACCATTTCTGTTCATGCGTTGTCAGCCCTATTCCGGCAGTAATCGGAACAGGAGACTGACATGGCGAAAGCAGCAAACCTTGGATTTCCGCGCATCGGCGCGCGGCGCGAGTTGAAGACTGCCGTCGAGGCGCATTGGAAAGGCAACCTGTCCGCCGATGATTTGGCCGCAGAAGGGGCGCGGTTGCGCGCGGCACATTGGCAGTTGCAGCGCGATGCGGGGATCGAGGTGATCCCGTCGAACGATTTTTCCTTCTACGATCATGTGCTGGACATGACTGCCGTTCTGGGTGCGGTCCCGCGCCGCTTTGGACCGGTTGGGGATCACGTTGCGCCCACGCAATATTTCGCGATGGCGCGCGGCACGGCTGAGGCGCCGGCGATGGAAATGACCAAATGGTTCGATACGAACTATCACTATATCGTCCCGGAGTTCGAGGAAGGGCAGAGCTTCCGGCTGGCCTCGCTGAAACCGATCGAGGATTTCCTTGAGGCCAAGGCGCTTGGTATCCACACACGCCCGGTGCTGGTCGGGCCGGTGACCTGGCTGTCATTGGGCAAGACCAAGGCCGAGGGGCTGGACCCGCTGACCCTGTTGTCCGCGATCCTGCCGATCTATTCGGATGTGCTGCGGCGCTTGGCCGAGGCAGGGGCGGACTGGGTGCAGATCGACGAGCCGGTCCTTGTGACAGACCTGTCGGACGGACAGCGCCGGGCACTGTCCACCGCCTATGCGGAACTCGCGACAGCGGGGCCGCGTCTCATGCTCGCCAGCTATTTCGGATCGCTGGACGACAATCTGGATCTGGCCCTGTCGCTGCCGGTGGCGGGGTTGCATCTGGATCTGATCCGCGCACCCGAACAGATCAAACGGGTGCTGGAGGCCGGGCCGGATAAGGTGTTGTCGCTTGGCCTGATCGACGGGCGCAATGTCTGGCGTGCGGACCTGGCCCGCGCCCTTGATGCGGCGCAGACGGCAGCACGCTTGCACGGCACGGGCCGCATCCAGATCGCCCCCTCTTGTTCCCTGCTGCATGTGCCGGTGGACCTTGATGCCGAGGCCGGTCTGGATGCGGAACTGAAAGGCTGGCTGTCCTTTGCGCGCCAGAAACTGGCTGAAGTTGCGACATTGACCCGCGCGCTGAACGACGGTCAGGTCGCCGTTGCCGATGCTTTGGCAGCAAACGCGGCACTTGTCGCATCGCGCGCATCGTCGTCGCGCATCCACGATCCAAAGGTAAAGTCCCGCTCGGCCTCGGTCGGCCCCGATGACTTGCGCCGCAGATCGCACTATCAGGTGCGGCAGCGGGCACAGGCCGCGCAACTGAACCTGCCGGTCTTTCCGACCACCACCATCGGATCGTTTCCGCAGACCGCCGAAGTCCGCCGTGCTCGCGCCGATCATCGTAAGGGCCGGATTTCAGCGGCCGACTACGACGCCTTCCTGAAGCGCGAGACCGAAAGCTGCATCCGCAGGCAAGAGGCCCTTGGCCTCGACATGCTGGTCCATGGCGAGTTCGAGCGTAACGACATGGTCGAATACTTCGGCGAACAGCTTGCCGGCTATGCCTTCACCCGGTTTGGCTGGGTGCAAAGCTATGGCTCGCGCTGCGTCAAGCCGCCGCTGATCTTTGGCGACGTGTCGCGTCCCCAGCCGATGACGGTCGAATGGTCGGGCTATGCGCAATCGCTGACCGACCGGCCCGTCAAGGGGATGCTGACCGGCCCGGTGACGATCCTGCAATGGTCCTTTGTGCGCGACGACCAGCCGCGCTCGGAAACCTGCAAGCAGATCGCGCTGGCGATCCGTGACGAGGTTGCCGATCTGGAAGCCGCCGGAATCAAGGCCATCCAGATTGATGAGCCGGCGATCCGTGAGGGCCTGCCCCTGCGCCGGGCCGACTGGGACGGCTATCTGCAATGGGCGGTGGATTGCTTTCGCCTGTCCGCGTCGCCGGTGCGTGACGAAACCCAGATCCACACCCATATGTGCTATTCCGAATTCAACGACATCATGCCTGCCATCGCCCGGATGGATGCCGACGTGATCTCGATCGAAACCTCGCGTTCCGACATGGAATTGCTGACGGCTTTTGGCGATTTCGAATACCCTAATGAGATCGGCCCGGGGGTCTGGGACATCCACTCCCCCCGCGTGCCACCCCAAGAGGACATGATCACCCTGCTGCGCAAGGCCGCCAGCGTGATCGCGTCCGAGCGGTTGTGGGTAAACCCCGATTGCGGGCTGAAGACCCGGGACTGGGCCGAAACCGAAGCGTCGCTGAAAAATCTTGTGGCGGCAGCAAAGGCCCTGCGCAAAGGCGACCTGACACCATTGCCCGTCGAAGGCGGCAGACACTCTGACACCGCCTGTGCTTGCGAGGAAATGACAGGATAGACGACCACAGAACACGCCACCCCCGAAGGTCCGGGGGCGGCGCGACAGGCCGGGGTCGTTGAGCGAATCCACCAAAGGCAGGCGACCCCCGGCCTTGTCCCGGTTTATTCGGCGGCAAACTGGTTCATGGTATTGGCGTGGCCGCCGGCCTTCAGCGCCCGTTCGCCCGCCACCATCTCTTTGAAACTGTCACCCAAATCCGAGCCGACCTCGTGCTGGTGCTTGACCGCGCTGATGCCGCGACGGATTTCCTCGCGCTGCACGGTTCTGACATAGGCCAGCATCTTTTCCTCGCCGAAATAGCCGCGGCTCAGTTCATCCACCGATTTCGCGGTCAGGTGGAAAGTGGGCAGGGTAATCAGGTTGTGGAACACCCCCGCCCGCGCCGAAATATCGGTCTGGAAGCGTTGCAGACGTGCATCCGCCTCGTGGCCCAGGTCGGTATCGTCATAATCGGCCTTCATCAGTTCGTTGCCGTCGGGATAGTCGCCGCCCTTGATCCGACCCTCGGCGATCCACTGCGCGCGGACCTGTTTGCGCAGGTTCAGGGTCCAGTTGAAGCTGGGCGAGTTGTTATAGGTCAGCTTGGCATCGGGCACCGCCTTGCGGATTTCGCTTACCATACCGGCGATCTCATCGACATTCGGCGTATCGGTTTCGATCCACAGCAGATCCGCGCCGCCGTCGCGCAGCGAGGCGATGCAATCCTCGATCACGCGGGCCCGGCCGGTATTTTCCCTGAATGGAAACAGCCCGTTCGGCAGGCGGGCGGGCTTGACGAACTCACCACCCTGATAAAGTGCAAGCTCACCCTCGCGGATCGGATTGGCGTCAGAGATCGGTTCGGTTTTCAGCCACTTGATATATTCGGCGGCATGGTCGCCGGGCTGTTGGCTGACCGGCACCTTCTGGGTAAGGCCGGCGCCAAGGCTATCGGTGCGCGCGACGATCACGCCGTCATCCACGCCCAACTCCTCAAATGCCAGCCGGCAGGCGCGCAGCTTTTCGATGAAATCCTCTCGCGGCACCGTCACCTTGCCGTCCTGATGGCCGCATTGCTTGGCATCGGATACCTGGTTTTCGATCTGCAATGCGCATGCGCCGGCCTTGATCAATTCCTTGGCCAGAAGATAGGTCGCATGTTCGTTGCCGAAACCGGCGTCGATGTCGGCGATGATCGGCACGACATGGGACTCGAAATTGTCGATGGCCGCGATGGCTTTCTGGCGTTCCGCCTCTGTCCCGGCCTCTTTCAATGCCTTGAACAGGTCGTTGAGGGCAACTTCGTCGGCTTGCCGCAGCGAAACATAGATTTCCTGGATCAGATCGGCCACGGCAGTCTTTTCATGCATGGACTGGTCCGGCAGATGCCCCCAGCGGTTGCGCAACCCGGCGACCATCCAGCCCGACAGATAGACATAGGTGCCCTTGGCAGTGCCGCGCAGGCGTTTGACCGCCTTGATCATCTGCTGGGCGTGAAAGCCCGACCAACAGCCAAGGCTTTGCGTGAATTTGCTGCTGTCGGCATCATAGGCGGCCATGTCGGCCCGCATCACGCCTGCCATATCGCGGGCGATATCCAGATGTGTGTCATAGGTGTTCTGCAGCCTCAGTTGCACGATGTCATCGACCGTAACGCCGCCCGGCGTAGTCCCCGAGGGGTAGCGGGACAGGAGTTCGGCACGGATTTCCGAAAAAGTCCTTCGGTTCTTCATAATGCTTCCTTTCAGCATGGTCGGTTCGGGTTGTTTGCAGCGGGGCCTCGACCGGGGGGCGTTCGTCCGGGATCGGACCGCCAAACGGGGAAAACGTGCGGATGATGTCCATGCGGGTATCAGTCCAAGGCGTTCAGGACCTGACAGGCCGGCGTGGTGATGAAGTCGGGCAGGACCTCGGCCATGACCGCCTCCTGCACGATCCGCGCGGCCGAGGCGTAATGCCCGCGATGGAAGCCGTTGGGGCCAAGACGGTCGAGGATGCGGACGATCTCATCCTGCACCAAGATCCCGAACCATTCGTCGGTCAGGCGGCCTTCCTTGCCATCGGCCAGCACCACCGGTGCGTTGTGCCGCCGCCATTGCCAAAGCTGGGCACGGCTGATTTCGGCGGTGGCGGCGTCCTCCATCAGGTGGTTGATCGGAACCGCGCCCCTGCCCTGCAGCCATTGTGCCAGATATTCGATAGCGACCGAGATATTGCTGCGGATCCCGGCCTCGGTCACCTGCCCCTGATGCGGGCTCAGCAGCTTGGCCGGCTCGATCCGGTAATCTTGACGCGGGCGGCGGATCTGGTTGAGACCAGGCATGGCCGCATCGAAAATGGCGCGCGCAACCGGCACCAGATCGGGATGGGCGACCCAGGTGCCGTCATGGCCCAGCTCAATCTCGCGCTGCTTGTCGGCACGGACCTTGGCAAAGGCGGCTTCATTGGCGGCGGCGTCGTTCCTGACCGGAATCGCAGCCGCCATGCCGCCCATGGCATGGATGCCCCGGCGGTGGCAGACCTTGACCAGCCGCGCGGCATAGGTCGCCAGAAAGGCGCGGTCCATCGTCACCTCGGCCCGATCCGGCAGAAGATAGGCGGGGTGATTTCTCAGTGTCTTGATATAGCTGAAGATATAGTCCCAACGCCCGCAGTTCAGCCCGGCGATATGGTCGCGCAGTTCCCAGACGATCTCGTCCATTTCAAAGGCGGCAGGCAGCGTTTCGATCAGCACCGTGGCCTTGATCGTGCCGGGCGCCAGACCGACTCTTTCCTGCGCGAACAGAAAGACGTCGTTCCAGAACCGCGCCTCGCGATGGCTTTCCAGCTTGGGCAAGTAATAGAATGGTCCGCGCCCCGAGGCCGCCAGTGCGCGACCGCAGTGAAAGATGCTTAGCCCGAAATCGAACAGTGCGGCCGAAACCGGCTGCCCGCCGATCAGCACGTTCGATTCCAGCATGTGCAGACCACGGGGGCGGGTGATCAGCAGCGCGGGATTGGCGCCGACACGATAGGATTTCCCTGTCTTCGGATCCTCGAATTCCAGCGTGCCGTCGCGATAGTCCAGCATGTTCGCATGGCCTGCGATGATATTGGCGAAGGTGGGCGAGGTCGCATCCTCGAAATCCGCCATGAAGACCTGCGCGCCCGAATTCAGCGCGTTGATCATCATCTTGCGGTCGACCGGGCCGGTGATCTCGACCCGCCGGTCGGCCAGCACGTCCGGCACCGGTGCGGCCTGCCAGATGCCTTGCCGGATATCCCTTGTCTCGGGCAGGAAATCGGGCAACTCACCCCGGTCTATGCGTTCCTGCCGGCGCTGGCGGGCAACCACCGCGCTCTGCCGCCGCAGGCCGAACCGGGCCTGCAGTTCGGCAATAAACGCCAGGGCCTCGGCCGTCAGGACGTGATCGGCGCCGGGGGCATCGCGCAGGACGACGGGTTGTTGAATCTTGGCGGCAGAGTGATCCAGGGGCATGGCAGGCTCCGATGATTCCGTGTATTGTCAGGCTAGTAATGTCATGCTGCTGTTGCAGCATATCTTTTGAAGAAACGGGTTTTCCTGTCACTTCCGTCAGATGACATCGGCAGGATCTGTAACTTTTGTCACAAGAGGCGACCGGGATGGTAGCGCGTGCAGAGAAACTGATCATCGGCCAGCGGCTGCGGGTGCTGCGGCAATCGCTGGGGCTGACACAGGCGCAAATGGCAGCGGAACTTGGCGTTTCGGCCAGCTACATCACCCTGATCGAGGCTGACCAGCGCCCGGCCTCGGCGCGGTTGCTGATGCGCCTGGCCGAAGTCTACAACCTGGACATCACCGAACTTGCGCCTTCGGCGGATGCGCAACTGGCGGCGGATTTCGCTGCGGCGCTGAAGGATCCCGTGGTTGCTGAAACCCTGCCGCGCGCCGAGATCGAGGCCGTGCTGCAATCATCGCCCCGGATCGCTGCGGCCTTCGTGCGACTGCACGATCGTTACCGCGAGACGCTGGTGCGGCAACTGGCCGACGACAACCCGATGACCGACCGCGACAAGGTCGAGGCACTGGCCGAAACCTCGCGCCCGGTCGAGCGGGTCCGCGCATGGTTCTATGCACGCGGCAACCATGTCGATGCACTGGACCGTGCCGCCGAATCGCTGGCCGGCGAACTGGCGCTGCACCGCAACGAACCCCATGTCGCGCTTAGCGCAAGGCTGGGTGCGCATGGCATCCATGTTCGTATTCTGCCCGCACCGGTGATGGGCGACCAGCTGCGCCGTTTCGACCAGCACCGCAAGGAGCTGCTGCTGTCGGAACTGCTGGGACAGTCCAGCCGGCGTTTCCAGATCGGCGTTCTGCTGGCGCGGCTGGAGGCGGAAGACATCATCGCCAACCTTGTTGCCGGCGCGGCGCTGCCCGATCCGGCAGCGGAAAGCCTGATGCGGGTCAGTCTGGCCAATTATTTCTCTGCCGCGCTGCTGATGCCCTATGGCCGCTTTCTGGCCGCCTGCGAAAGCACCCGTTATGATGTGGAATTGCTCAGCCACCGTTTCGGCACCAGCTTCGAGCAGACCGCCCATCGCATGTCCACGCTGCAACGCCCGCAGGCGCGGGGGATCCCGTTCTTCTTCGTGCGTGTGGACAGGGCCGGGAATATCTCGAAACGCTTCAGTGCCGGGCGTTTTCCGTTCTCGCGCTTTGGTGGCACCTGCTCGTTGTGGAACATCCATTCCGCTTTCGAGACGCCGGATCAGGTCCAGACCCAGGTGATCCGTATGCCGGAAGGGACCAGCTACTTCTCGATCGCACGCACCGTCCACCGGGCGGGCGGCAGTCATGGCGCACCCGCGCAGCGGCTTGCCATCGGGCTGGGCTGCGACGTCGCCTATGCGCCGCGCCTGATCTATGCCGACGGGATCGACCTCGGCCGCAGCCGTCCCATCGATATCGGGTTGAACTGCTATCTGTGCGAGCGTCAGAACTGCCCCGCCCGGGCCCATGCCCCGATCAACCGCAAACTGACCGTGAATGAGCGCGAACGCAGCCTTGCGATTTTTCGTTTTGAGGAAAGTTGATGTCCGGGTGCGTCGACATTTTGGGCAAGCCGGATTTCCTTATTTGCGATGGCAAGGCTGCCATAGTGGTCGCCTGCCGCAGCCGCGAAGCGACTCGCCTGTCCCGTGCAGATCGTCGCAAGATCAACTGCAATACAACGTGCATGAGCACGGCAACGACGGGTCAATAGCGCGATGTCAGGCGATAGCCCCGCTGATAGATCAGCCGGACAAAGGTGATCGGCTGATGTTGCCATGATGTCTGACGCTCGATCCGAAACAGCGGATCGCCCTTGCCGCAGCCGATATTCTCGGCCTGCTCGGTGTCGGCGGCGGTCGCGGAAAAACTGACCTCGACATCCGAAAACGGCACTTGTCGGATCAGCCACTCGCTGGGGCCGGATTGCGAGAAATCAGCCTCACGCGCCAAAGGGGTGGCGGTCAGGTTGATCCAGCGATCCTCCAACTGATAGGGATTGCCGTCGGCGAAGTGGATGCAGGTCAGGTGCCGCACCTCGTCCTGGGGACGCAGCGACAGCCGCGCCCGCAGCCAGTCAGGTGGGCGGCCGATATTGCTGTGCAACAGGGCATAGCGATAGTCCGCGCCCTGTTCCTCGATCTCGGCGCGCACTACGGGTATGTGCAGGCGGATCTGCCGCAGGGGGACACTGCGAACATGGGTTCCCGCCTTGCGCTTGCGCTCCACGATCCCGTCATCGACCAGTTCGCGCATCGCCCGGTTGACGGTCGCCCGGGCAGCCCCGAATTTCTGCGCCAGATCCAGTTCGTTGGGCAGACGCGATCCGGGCGCCCATTCGCCACTGGCAATGCGTCGCATTATGTCTGTCTTTATATCCCGAAAGGTAGTGGGTGAACTCATCGTGGCCTCCGCGGACAATCTAGTGCGGCATGGGAGACCCTGATGTCAGTATTGCTGCTGTATAGTGCAGGCTGGCTAATCTGACATGACTGGACCTTCTGTCCCTGATCGGGATTATACCTAGCCATATATCCTATGAAGTCCAGCCATATGGAAGCCAGGAACTCATGATCGCTACGCTTATCCTGCGACGTCTTGCCATCGGCCTGCTGACGTTGATCATTGTTTCTATTGTGATTTTCTGGGCCATCGAGCTGCTGCCCGGCGATATCGCCACCGAAGTCCTGGGACAATCCGCCACACCCGAAACCCTTGCCGCGTTTCGCGAACGGTTCGGCCTGAACGATCCAGCCATGCTGCGCTATGTCAACTGGCTGCGCGGCATGGCGACGGGGGATTTCGGCCTGTCGCTGGCCAACCAACGCCCCATCGCCAGCCTGATCGGGCAGCGAGCGGCCAATACGTTTTTCCTTGCCGGCTATGCTGCGGTGATCGCGGTGCCGCTGGCGGTCGGGCTAGGGCTGGTTTCGGCGCTTTACCGGGGGTCGCTGCTGGATCGGTTCATCTCGTCCTCGTCGCTGGCGGTGATCTCGTTCCCAGAGTTCTTTGTCGCCTACATCCTGATCCTGATCTTTGCGGCATGGCTGGGCTGGTTTCCCAGTCTGGCGGCGGTGACGCCGGGCATGGGACTGTCCGAGCGGCTTTATGCGACCTTCCTGCCCGCCCTGACCATGGTGCTGATCGTCATGGCGCATATGATGCGGATGACGCGGGCGGCCATCGTCAACCTGCTGGCCCTGCCCTATATCGAGATGGCCGAGCTGAAGGGGCTTCGCCGCTGGCGGATCATCGCGGTTCATGCACTGCCGAATGCGGTCGCGCCCATCGTGACCGTCGTGGCGCTGAACCTTGCCTATCTGATCGTCGGCGTGGTCCTGGTCGAGGTGGTGTTCGTCTATCCCGGCCTGGGCCAGTTGCTGGTGGACAGCGTGGCCAAGCGTGACGTGACCGTGGTGCAGGCGGCCTGCCTGATCTTTGCCGCGACCTATATCCTGCTGAATCTGATCGCCGATGTGGTGGGCATCCTATCCAATCCACGCCTGCTGCATCCGAGGTGAACCGCGTGAAACAGATACTTTCTCAGGCGGCCCAGGCGCCGTTTTCGGCCAAGCTTGGCATGACGGTGATCGCCGTTTATGCGGTGGTCGCGATATTTGCGCCGCTGCTGGCCCCCTTTCCCGAGGCTGCGGCGGTCGGGCGCCAGTACCAACCCTGGGCCGCGCCGCATTGGCTGGGCACGGATGCTCTGGGTCGCGATGTGCTGTCGCGGCTGATCTATGGCGCGCGCAATACCGTGGGCATCGCCCTGCTGACGACGGTTCTGGCTTTTGTGCTGGGAACGACGACGGGTTTGCTGGCGGCGACGGTGGGGGGCTGGTTCGATACGCTGGCCTCGCGTGTGGTCGATGTGCTGATGGCGATCCCCTCGCTGATCTTCGCGCTTTTGATCCTGACCATCACCGGCACCTCGGTCATTGCGTTGGTGCTGGTGATCGCGGTTCTGGACAGCACCCGTGTCTTTCGCCTGTCGCGGGCGGTGGCGCAGGGCATCCTGACCATGGATTATATCGAGGTCGCGCGGATGCGGGGCGAGGGGCTGGGCTGGGTCATCCGCCGCGAGGTTCTGCCCAATGCCAGCGCGCCGCTGATCGCCGAGTTCGGGCTGCGGTTCTGTTTCGTCTTTCTGTTCATCTCGGCCCTGTCCTTTCTTGGGCTGGGCCTGCAGCCGCCGACTGCCGACTGGGGGTCGATGGTGCGGGAAAGCGCGCGGTTGATCGCCTTTGCCAACTTCTCGTCATGGCAGGCGGCGACCTTCGGGTTTGCGCCGCTGCTGCCGGCTGGGGCGATCGCGATGCTGACCGTGGCGGTCAATCTGGTGGTTGACTGGGTGCTGCATCTGTCTAGCGGGCTGAAGGATTAACGCCATGGAAAACCTGCTGACCATCCGCGATCTGCACATCGAGGCCCGTTCCGACACGGGATGGAGCGAAATCGTCAAAGGCGTGGACCTGACCCTGAAACGGGGCGAGATCCTGGGCCTGATCGGTGAATCCGGCGCGGGGAAATCGACGCTGGGGCTGGCGGCGATGGGTTATGTCAAGCCGGGATGCCGGATCAGCAGCGGCTCGGTCAATTTCGACGGGCACGAGCTGGTCGAGGCCGGCAAAAGCCAGTTGCGCCGCTTGCGGGGTCGCCGCATCGCCTATGTGGCGCAATCCTCGGCCGCGGCCTTCAACCCGGCGTGGCGGCTGATCGACCAGTATTGCGAAGGCCCCACCCAGCACGAGTTGATGTCGCGCCGTCAGGCCGCAGCCGAGGCCGAACAGCTTTACCGCGACATGCGCCTGCCGGAACCCGAACGGATCGGACTGCGCTTTCCGCATCAGGTCTCGGGCGGACAGTTGCAGCGGGCGATGACCGCCATGGCGCTGGCCTGCCACCCCGACCTGATCGTCTTCGACGAGCCGACCACGGCGCTGGACGTGACCACGCAGATCGAGGTTCTGGCCTCGATCCGCGACGTGGTGCGCAAATATAACGCCGCCGCGATCTATATCACCCATGATCTGGCGGTGGTCGCGCAGATGGCCGACCGCATCAAGGTGCTGCTGAAGGGCAAAGAGGTCGAGGATGCGCCAACGCCCGAGATGCTGGCCGCCCCGCGCGAGGATTACACCCGCAGCCTGTGGGCCGTGCGCGCGTTCCGCCCGACCCCGCGTCCTCCGGGTCCGGCCCCCCAGCCGATCATGCAGGTGGAAAACATCACCGCAGGCTATGGCAGCCATGTCGTGCTGGACAACGTGTCCTTTTCGGTCCCGCGCGGGCGAACCGTCGCGGTCGTGGGTGAAAGCGGATCGGGCAAATCCACCACGGCGCGGGTCATCATGGGACTGTTGGCCCCCACGCAGGGCCGGGTGCAATTCGAGGGCGCAGAACTGCCCGACACCGGCCGCAAGCGTCCGCGCGACCTGCAACGCCGTTTGCAGATGATCCATCAGATGGCCGATACCGCGCTGAACCCGCGCCACCGCATCCGCGATGTGATCGGCCGTCCGCTGGAGTTCTTTCTTGGCCTGCGCGGCGCAAAAAAGGAACAGCGCATCCGTGAATTGCTGGACCAGATCGAGCTGGAACCCGACCGTTTCATCGACCGCCTGCCGGGCGAGTTGTCGGGTGGCCAGAAACAGCGGATCTGCATTGCCCGCGCCTTGGCGGCCCAGCCGGAATTCATCATCTGCGATGAGGTGACCAGCGCGCTGGACCAGCTGGTCGCCGAAGGCATCCTGCGGCTTCTGGACCGGCTGCAAAGCGAACTGAACCTTAGCTATCTGTTCATCACCCACGATCTGGCCACCGTCCGATCGATTGCCGACGAGGTGGTGGTGATGCAGAACGGACAGGTGGTCGAGCAAGGGCCAAAGGATGAAATGTTCACCCCACCCCATCACCCCTATACCGACAAGCTGCTGTCCTCGGTTCCCGAAATGGACCCGAACTGGCTGACCCGGCTGCTGGCCGAACGCCGCAGCGTCTGAACAGGATCAACGATGCTTTATTACGATACGATCTCTTGCGCGCTGGATCTGAACGCGGCGGGCAAACGCTCTGGCTGGGTCGACCTGGCCCATTCCGACCATATCCACGCCTACAGCGCCATTCGCAGCCCCATCGGCTGGATCGGCTCGGGGTCCGGCCCGGTGGCGCTGATCGTCGGCGGCAATCACGGCGATGAATACGAAGGCCAGATCATCGCCCGCCGGCTGTTCGCCGAATTGCAGCCCGAGGATATGCTGGGCGGCGCAATCTTTCTGCCGGCGCTGAACATGCCTGCGGTGACGAGCCGCAGCCGCATTTCGCCTCTGGATGGCGGCAATATGAACCGCGCCTTTCCCGGTGGCGAAGGACAGGGCCCGACGCGGGGGCTGGCCGGCTTTGTGACCCGTCACCTGATCCCGCGCGCGCAGCTTGTGCTGGACATTCACTCGGGCGGCGGCACGAGCGAATATCTGGATGCCACCTATCTGACCCTGACCGGCAATGCCGAGGCCGACCGGCACAATCTGGAACTGGCCCGAGTTTTCGCGCTGCCCTGGACCATGGTGGTGCCGATGGGCAGCACCGGGGGCGATCTGGATTCCGCGGCATTGGCTGCAGGATGCGCGATGATCTCTTGCGAGTTGGGCGGGATGGGAACGCTGTCGCGCGACTCGCTGCGGTTGGGATGGCAGGGCGCGCTGCGCCTGCTGGCCGCGCAGCGGATCATTACCGATGCTGCCGCCGACAGGCTGGGCCGAGTCAAGGCGGAAGATACGCGTTTCGTCGATATGGGCGGCGGCAGCCGGCATGTGACCGCGATGACGCAGGCGCTGGCCGAGCCGCTGGTGGGGCTGGCCGATCATGTCGAGGCCGGGCAGCCCGTGGTCAAGCTGCACCCGCTGTTCGATCTTGGGGCAGAGCGGCTGACCCTGACCGCCCCGGTCGCGGGATATGTGGCAATCCGCCGAACGGGGGCCATGGTGCAGCCGGGCGATCACGTCCTGACCATCACGCCCGGGATCTCACCCGATACCCTGACGTAACGGGCTGACCCGGTGGGCGAATGAAACGCGCCGGGCAGTCTGCCCGGCGCTGTCGTTACAGGTCCAGCACCACGCGTCCCACGGGACGCGAGCAGCAAATCAGCGCCCGTCCTGCGGGCGGTGGGTCCAGCGGATCGCTGATATATTCCAGCTCGCCTTCGCGCAGGTCGCAGATACAGGTATTGCAGATGCCTTCGCGGCAACTGAAATCGGGCTCGAGCCCGGCAGCTTCGGCCAGTTCAAGAATGGTCCGGCTGGCGCTGTTCCATGGCGCGGTGATGCCCGAGCGGGCAAAGACCACCTCGGCCCCGGTCGCAGCGGGGCTTGCCGCGCTGGCGATATGTGCCGGTTCGGGAACGGCGCGGGCATCGGGATCGGTCAGGAACTCCAGCCGGGCCAGCGATTTCGGCGCATGGGCGGGGGAATGCGGCGCGGGCGCGACCACCGCCGGTTTTTCCTCGGCCAGCCGGGCCAGCGAGCCACCCTTGCCGAAGAACTCATAGGCGATGCGATCCGGTGCGATGCCCAGACCGGTCAGCAGCCGCCACATCGCCACCATGAAGGGCGTCGGCCCGCAGAGATAGACCTGATAATTGTCGATGGGCAGCAGCGATTGCAGCAGGGCACGATCCACGATGCCCTCGGCGTCGAAACGACCTGCATCGCGGTCGGCCTGCGTCGGCGTGCGATAGACGTTGCGCGCGGTGATCCGGCCCTGCGATGCCGCGGCCAGCGCCGCCACCTCGTCGTGCAGCGCATGGACATCGCCGTTTTCGACCGCATGGATGAACCACACGCGGCGGTCGGTTGCGGCCAGACGGTGCAGCATCGACAGCAGCGGAGTCAGCCCGACCCCCCCGGCCAGCAGCAGCACTGGGCGGTCGCTGTTCTCATCCAGAACAAAGCTGCCGCGCGGTGCGGCAACCTCGATCACGTCACCCTCGGCCACATGATCGTGCAGCCAGCCCGAGCCGGCCCCCTGCACCTCGCGCTTGACGCTGATGCGGTGATGCGGCCCGGTATCGACCGCGCAGGACAGCGAATAGGTGCGCAGCACCGGGTTGGCGCCCGGAATCCGCAAGGTCAGATATTGGCCGGGTTTAGCGACCCACACCGGGCCGCCGTCCTCGGGCTCCAGATAAAAAGAGGTGATGACGCTGCTTTCGGGTTGCTTGCGCGCAACCCGAAAACGACGGAACGCATTGGCCATGGTCAGGCCCTCATCTTCTCATCGACGATCTGCTCTTCCGCGATCATCGCCTCCAACTGCCGGCGAAAGCGCAACTGCCCGGCGTCGATGGACAGGTCGATATGCGGCGAGGTCTTGGCGGTCATGCCGACCTGCACCTCGTTGAGAACGGCGCGATCCTCCTCGAAGGCGCTGCGCACGTCGTCGGACATCATCTGCGAAAGTTCCGCGTCGTCGGGCCGGATATTGCGAAGCTGGAACCAGTAATAGCGTGTCTCGGATTCGGTCGTGGGCGTCATGAAGTTGTAGCTGTCCATGACAAAGGTTTTCTCGTGCAACTGCCCGTCCGGCCCGCCGGTGCCCGCAGGCGTAAAGACCGCGCGGATCAGCGCATGGCTGGGATAGCGGACCTCGTAATGCTGAAGCCGGTCGCAGTCGCCGTCGAATTCCACGATCTTCTTGTAAAAGGGCGCCGGCTCGACACCCATCATCCAGCGGTGGACGATCACGCCGTTTTCGGTGCGGGTGACCTTCAGCGGGGTATCTTTGGTCGCTGCCTGCGCAAAGCTGCTTTCATGGACCCATGCGACATGGGTGGGGTCAAGCAGGTTGTCGCACATCAGCAGGTAGTTGCATTTCAACTCCATCGCCGCGCCGCGATTGATGCCCCAATCGGGGCTGTCGAAATTCGGGATGTCGATGATGTCGTCGGGGTCGGCGATGGCGGCATTGCCCATCCAGATCCAGACAAGGCCGTATTTTTCGTGCACCGGATAGGGCCGGACCTTGGCGGCCGAGGGGATGCGCCCCCCGCCCGGCGCCCAGACGCATTGTCCCGCGCAGTCGAAGGTCAGCCCGTGATAGCCGCATTCGACATTGTCGCCCTTGATCCGACCCTTGGACAGCGGCAGCTTGCGATGCGGGCAGGCATCCTCTAGCGCGATCACCTCATCATCGGAGTTGCGGAAAACGCAGATCTTCTCGCCAAGGACGATGATCTGCTGCAGGCTATTCGTGACCTCGTGGCTCCAGGCCGCGACATACCAGGCGTTCTTAAGAAACATGGCTGCACCTATTTGTGGCTGTTTGGCCAAATGTATAGGCGTAACGGGAATAGTTCAGGCTAAAAGAAACAGTGGATTGTTTAGTCCTGCTGAGGGTTTGCGCTGCGCAGGGGCTTGGTGATCAGAACCAGCCAGTTGAGAAAGTCGCGCGCCACCGGCTGCTCCAGCGTCGTCGCGCCCCAGCAGATGTGATAGGGGTCGGGCATCGACAAACTGTCGTCGGACAGGCGGATCAGCCGCCCGGTCCGCAGGTCTTCGCGGACGAATGACGCCTGCCCCAGCACCGCCCCCTGCCCTGCGATTGCTGCCTGTAACGCCAACCCCGACACCGAATAGACCGCGGCCTGCCGAATCGCGGGCGGATCCTCTGACCCCTGCGCCGTAAACCAGTCCCGCCAATGCGGTTCGGTGGTGTAGCTTTTACCCCAGTCGATACCGATCAGCGGCAGGTCGATCAGTTTTGCGGGATCACGCGCCTGGGGATAGCGATCGAGAAAAGCAGGTGAGCAGACCGGAAAACAATGATCCGTATAGAGGACGCGCGAGTGGGTATATTGCTGCGATGCCTCGCCATAGGTCAGCCGGAAGGTGTTTTCCAGCATGGAGGGATCGGCTTCCTGATGGGTCGCGATAACGCGGATTGCGACTTTCTTGTGCATTGTCTGAAATTCGGCCAAGCGCGGATTCAGGAAATGCGACATCATTGTCGGAAATCCGGAAACCGTCAGTTCCTCGCTTTGCCGATGGGACAGGATATAGTCCTGCGCCAGCATCAGGCGCCCGAAACCCTGCGAAATCAATCCATGATAGGTGCGGGCCGCCGGCGTCAGCGTCGCCCGCCGGCCGTCTTTTACCAGCAACACGGCGCCCACATGCTCTTCCAGCAGGCGCAATTGCTGGCTGATGGCGCCAGAGGTGACGCCAAGCGCGCTGGCCGCAGCGTTGACTGAGCCCAGTCGGCCAAACGCCTCGAAGGCCTGCAAGGCGCGCAGGGGTGGCAGCAAGGTTTTCAAGGTGGCGGCTCCGTTTTCTACCGGCCTGTCATTTTAGCCTGCCTGTCCGGTCCAGCAGGCAAACTGCATTGTCTGCACGTCACGACGTATCCTATTTTAGCCTAGACATAAAAAAAACGACAACAGTCTTGTCAACCGGCCAACCGGAAGATCAGCAAGGGAGACACGCTATATGGCGCTCATTTTCAATCGCCGTTCGTTGCTTTTGGGGGGCGGCGCTTTGGCCGTCGCATCCTCGCTGGGGCTGCGCCCCTCGCCCCTGATGGCGCAGGCTGCGCCGCGCAAGGGCGGCACCTTCCGGGTGGCAATCGCAGATTTCGACATTGCCGACACGCTGGACCCGCAGCTTAATGAAACCCGCTTTACCATGCATGTGCAGTATCAACTGCGCAACGCCCTGATCGAGGTCGGGCCGGGCGGGACGCTGATCCCTGAGCTGGCGACGGAATGGGGCGCCAACGACGACCTGACCGAGTGGACGTTCAAGCTGCGTCAGGGGGTCGAGTTCCACAACGGCAAGACGCTGGATGCCAATGACGTGGTCTTTTCGATCAACCTGCATCGCGGACCCGATACCGTTTCGGAAACCCGGGCGCTGATGTTGCAGATCACCGACGTGCAGGCGGTTGCCCCCGATGAGGTCAAGGTCACGCTGGAGGCACCCAACGCCAGCTTCCCCGCGCTGATGGCGATGGTCACGATGGTGATCGTGCCGGCCGACGACCGCGACTTTGACAAGGGCATCGGCACCGGTGGCTATACGCTGGAGTCGTTCGAACCCGGCGTCAGCGCCCGCGTGGTGCGTTTCCCGAACTACTGGAAGGAAGGGCGTGCGCATTTCGACGCCATCGAGACGCGCTGCATCGCCGATGTGAACGCCCGCACCACGGCGTTGCAAACCGGCCAGATCGACGCGATGGGCGGGGTCGATACCGCGACCGCGATGCTGCTGACCGCGATGCCCAGCATCAAGCTGCTGCAGACCAAGGGCAAGCAGCATTACGCCTTCAGCATGGACACCCGCGACCCGCTGTTCGTCGATCCGAATGTGCGCCTGGCGATGAAACTGGCGATGGACCGGCAAGAGATGCTGGACAAGGTGCTGTCGGGCTTTGGCTCGATCGCCAATGACCAGCCGATTTCCGAAGCCTATGAATATCACAACCCGGATATTCCCCAGCACAGCTATGACCCGGATCAGGCGCGCGCGCTGTTGGAAAAGGCCGGAGTATCGGGGCTGCGGGTGCCGCTGCATGTGGCCGAAGCGCCCTTTACCGGCGCCACCGACATGGCACAGCTTTATGCCGAACAGGCCAGCCGCGCGGGTATCACCATCGACGTGCGCCGCGAACCCGATGACGGCTACTGGTCGAATATCTGGGGCAAGCGCCCGATGTTTGCCACCAAATGGTCCGGCCGCGTCAACGAGGACCTGATGCTGAGCCTGGCCTATTCGCGCGAAAGCATCGGCAGTTGGAATGAGACCGGCTGGGACAACGACGAATTCAACGCAAAGCTGGTCGCAGCACGCGGCGAAAAGGACGAGGCAAAGCGCAAGCAGCTTTACTGGGAATGCCAGTCGCTGATCAGCACGGATGGCGGCATGGTTGCCCCGCTCTGGGCCGATTTCCTTGATGCGGTGTCGGACAAGGTCGCGCATGGCGAACTGGCCAACGACTGGGAGCTTGACGGCGCGCGCGCCGGCGAACGCTGGTGGTTCACCGAGTGACGCAGGCGGCAAAGATCGACGGCGGGGCGATCCGTCCCGCCGTGCGTGCGGCAATGCAAGAGCTGGCGCCGGTCTTTCGGGACCGGCTTCTGGTCTCGGCCTCGGCCCGTGAACATTACGGCGCGGCGGAAAGCTGGATTTCCGCCGCGCTGCCCGATGCGGTCGTCAAGGTCCGCTCGACCCAAGAGGTCGCGCAGGTCCTGGCCATCTGCAACCGCCACGGCGCGCCGGTCGTTCCCTTTGGCGCGGGGTCCTCGATCGAGGGGCAGGTTCTGGCCCCCGAAGGCGGGATCACCCTTGACCTGTCCGCGATGGACCAGGTGCTGCGCATCGGGGCCGAGGATATGGATTGCACCGTTCAATGCGGTGTCACCCGCCAGCGGCTGAACGAGGAACTGCGGGACGCCGGGCTGTTCTTTCCGGTCGATCTGGGGGCGCATGCGACACTTGGCGGCATGGCCTCGACCCGGGCATCGGGCACCACGACGGTGCGCTATGGCTCGATGCGCGAACTTGTGCTGGGGTTGACGGTGGTGCTGCCGGACGGCCAGATCATTCGCACCGGCGGGCGGGCACGCAAATCCGCCTCGGGCTATGACCTGACGCATCTGTTCGTGGGGGCCGAGGGCACGCTTGGCGTGATTACCGAAGTCACCCTGCGGCTGTTCGGTATCCCTGCGGCTTCGCAGACGGTTCTGTGCAGCTTTGCCGATCTGGATGCCGCGACCGGCTGCGTGGTCGAGGCGCTGCAATTCGGTCTGGGGTTGAACCGGATCGAACTGGCCGACGATTTGCAGATGCAGGCGATCAACGGCTATTGCGGCACCGATCTGCCGGTCGGCCCGACGCTGTGGGTGGAGATCACCGGCTCTGCCCCGGCGGTCGCCCACGACATCGCCCTGTTTCAGGATCTGGCGCAGGATGCCGGGGCGGTGCGGGTCGAACTGGCTACGACGCCCGACGACACCGCGCGGCTGTGGCGCATCCGCCATGACGCCCTTTATGCGGCGCGGGCGCTGCGGCCGGGCATCAAGGGGTTGTCGACCGATGTCTGCGTGCCGCTGTCGCAACTGCCTGCCTGCATCGCCGCGATCAAGGCCGAAATCGCGCACACCGGCCTGATGGCGCCGCTGATGGGTCATGTCGGGGACGGCAATTTCCATCTGGTGCTGCTGTTCGATCCGGCGAATCCCGCCGAGCTTGAAACCGGGATGGCCATCAGCCGCAAGCTGGTCGAGCTGGCCCTGTCGATGGGGGGCACGGCAACAGGGGAACACGGGGTTGGCTTGGGCAAGAAGCCCTATATGCAGGCCGAACATGGCCCGGCGCTGGACCTGATGCGGCGGTTGAAATGCGCCGTTGATCCGTCGGGGATCATGAACCCCGGCAAGATTTTCGATCTGTGAAGGCGTAACGACATGACAAGCGATCTGATACGGCCCGAAGTGGCCGCCCTGCCGGATTACAATGCCGGTCTGGCGCTGGACCGGTTCCGCGCGATCTATGGCATCGAGGCCCGTGCCAAGCTGGACAGCAACGAAAGCCCGCTTGGCCCCTCGCCCGCCGCGGTCGAGGCGATCCGGCATGCGGCCGCGGGGACCGGGCGCTATCCCGACGCCTCCGATCAGGCGCTGCGCGATGCGATCGGGGCGGAAAACGACACTCCCCCCGAGGCCGTGATCCTTGGCAACGGCTCGGAAGACCTGATCAACGCCATTTTCCGCACGGTCCTGCGGGCGGGGGACGAGGTGGTGACGATCTGTCCCAGTTTCGGCCTGCACGAATTCGGCGCGCAGGCGGTCGGGGCGTTGGTCCACAAGATCGCCTTTCTGCCGGACTGGTCCTTTCCGGTGGATGGGCTGGTGCGCGCGATGGGGACAAGGACGCGGGTGCTGATCTTTTCCTCGCCCTCGAACCCCGCCGGACCGGCGATAACGCGGGATGAGTTCACCCGGCTGATCGCCGGCGTGCCCCCGCATGTGCTTGTGGTTTTCGACGAGGCTTACCGCGAATATCTGGCAGGCGATGCGTCCTTTGACGCGCTGGCGATGTTGCGCGATGCGGGGCTGAGCTGGATTTCGCTGCGGACGTTTTCCAAGGCCTACGGGTTGGCGGGCGCGCGGGTGGGCTATGGCATCTGCTCGGACCCGGCGCTGACGCAGGCACTGCGCAAGACCCGCAATCCTTTTGCGGTCAACGCCTTGGCAGGGGCCGCCGCGCTGGCGGCGCTGCAAGACCGCGACCATCTTCAGCGCAACGTCGCCTTGACCGTTGCGGAACGCAGCCGGGTCGCCCAGGCCTTGCATCAGGCCGGGCATGAGGTCGCGCCAAGCGAGGCGAACTTTCTGTTCTTCCGCACGCCGGGCAAAGCCGCCGATTTCGTCGAGGCATTGCGTCGTCAGGGCGTGCTGATCAAGGCTTGGCAGGAAGAGCCGTTCCTTGATTGGGCACGCGTCACGATCTCGACCCCGGCAGAGAACGATATCTTTTTGCAGGCGGTCGCGATGGTGGGGGCCGGCGTATAACCGACATCACGGCGCTGCATCTGCGCGCGGTTTTTCTGATGCGGAGGGTAGCCCGACCGCGTCAGAACCCGACCAGAACCATGTCCAGCGCCGCCATGATCTCGCTGTCCTGCCCCGACAGGTTGGTGACCGGGCTGCGCAACAGGGCGCGGGGGATCGCGGCCATGAACTGCGTGACCATCACATGCGGCACGTCCCCGATCACGAACAACGGGTTGAGACGCTTGGCTGGAACCGGAGCTTGCGCCAAAGGCATCAGCGGCACCACGATGCGCGTGTTCAATCCGCTCAGCACATCCGCCTGAACATCCAGCACATAGCCCACTGCGCTGGGGTTGGCGTAGACGTCGAAACGCGCCATCAGAACTGCCGATACTGGTCCAGAGGCAGGCCGTGCGCATCCACCCATGCGTTCGAGCTGGCAAGGGCGGCGGCGTTTTCCTGCTGCCAGGCTTTTGCCTTTGCCTCGGCCACGGCATGTCGCAGGCCGGCCTCGGCCGCCTGGGACAGGTTCACCCCGAACGATCTGGCCTCGGTCAGCAGCGACGAATCCAGCGTCAGGTTCGTGGGTTTCCGGGGGGCAGTATGGGCGTGCATGATCTTACCTCGCTTTATGCACATCATATATGCGCATGGTGATGCGTGACAAGCCTGTTCCCCACCGGGCCGCTTGTGAGAAAATCGGCGACAGCGCGCCAGCCCCTGTCGGCTGCCGCGCTGTGCTCGATGGGCGGTCAGGAACTCTCTGGCATGGGGTAATCGGCTTCGTTCAGCACCCATCCGTCCTGCAGCGAAAAATCCAGACGCGGCGGGCAGAAAATGTCCACAAGCGCGTTCGTTTCCGGGCCGCTGGCCTCGGTCGTGTGAATGACCGGCGGCGGGATCACCAAGGATGAGGGCGAGCCGACGGCGATGTGCCGGTCCTCGCGCCAGTCGCCCCGATCAACCGTCCAGGGCCAGCGCAGATGGTGGGTGAAACTGCCGCCAAGGGCCAGCGAACATTGCTCGAAATCGTCGTGGTGATGGGGGGAAAGCTTCTTGGGATCGCGCGGGCCTTTCTGCACGTCCAGAAAGTTCACCATGAAGGTGGTGCAGCGGAAGATCCGGCCAAAGCGCCCTTCCTGCGGCGCCACATCAAGGCTGTAGGTGCGGATCTTGAAGCCTCCGACCGGTTCCGGCCATGCCGCGAAGTGCGGGATATGGCTGCGGCCCGCCGCATAGGCACCGGCATTGGGGCAAAGCGCGACCAGATCGGACGAGGCGCTGGTGAACAGCCGCACGAAGCGGCCGCCTTGGGGCAGCGTGACACGGCTGTTGCCGGGCGGCACGAAGGCGATGGAATTGGCTGCGACCGTGACGGTTTCGCCGTTCGCCTCGATCACGGCCGGGCTGTCGGGCAGCAGCAGGACATATTCGTCGGGCTGCGCCGTGCGCGCGAAAGCCGCGCCGGGCTGCGCTTCGGCATAGGCCAGCACGAAATTGCAGCCGCGCTGATACCAGATCTTGCGGCCCTCGGCATCCTCTTGCGGAGGGGTCTTGTCGAACTCGGCCAGTTGCTCTTCGGCGATCAGGCCGGTGCGCGGTGGGGTCGATGCCGCGGCAAAGATCGCGGCGCGAGGGTCTTTGTCTTTATACATCTGAAATCCTTTCCGGGTTGCGGGCGTCAGGCCCTGCCCGCCTCTGCGATCCGGCGCGCGCCCTTTATCACCAGCCCCTGATCCGAGCCGCAGACAAAGACGCTGACACCACGTTCGCGCCATGCGGCGATCTGGCTTTCGTCGCCGACGAACAGCCCGGCGGCGACATTCGCGTGCCGCGCGGCCTGGATCACGCGGACGATTGCCGCGTCAAGCTGGGCCGAGGGGAAGCCGCAGCCCAGCGATTGCGACAGATCCGCAGGGCCGACGAACAGCACGTCTACGCCCGGAACGCTGGCGATCATGTCCAGACGATCCAGCGCTTCGGCGTCCTCGATCTGGACCATCACCACCGATTCCGCGTCGCTTTTCGCGGTATAGGCCGCAGCGCCCATGGTTCCGTAATTCCCCGCCCGGGGCGAGGGCGACAATCCACGCTTGCCCGGCCCGAACTTGACGGCGGCCACGACGTTTTCGGCGGTTTCGCTGTCGGCGACATGGGGCACCATCACGCCCGTGCAGCCCAGATCCAGCAAGGGCGAGATACGCGCCGGCGACTGTCCCCAGCAGCGTGCGACTAGCGGCAGCCCCACTGCGCGCGCGGCCAGCGCAAGCTGGTCCATTGCGCCAAGGTCTAGCGGGGCGTGTTCCTGATCCGCCACCGCGAAATCCAGCCCGGCGATCCCCAGCAACTCGATGACATGGGGGGCAGGAGTTTTGACGAACGTGCCAAGGACCGTCTCGCCGGCGTTGATCCGCGCCTTCAGTCCGCTCATGCTTCAAGCCCGACCAGTTCGGCCCCGATGGTCGAGGTCATCTTGCGGATATCGTCGTCCGAATAACCCAGACCGATCAGCATGGCGATCATCTGGCGCATGCCATCGACCGGGTTGGGGTTGCCATTCTGGCCCAGATCGGTGCCGAAAAACGTGTTGTCGACGCCTGCCGCGTCAATGACCGCGCGCAGGTGGTCCTCATCGAACAGTTTGAAGGTCGAAGGGATGAACATGCAGACCGAATGCTCCATCTTCACGCCCATCCCGACCAGCGAGGCGACATCCTGCAAGCTGCAATCGTTCACATAGGTCGGGTGGTTCAGGAACAGGCGCTTTACCCCGCGCGATTTCGCCTCTTCATAAAACGGGAAAAGTTCGCGCGCATGGTGGTGGCCGCCGGATACGACGGCATCGGCCTCGGCGATCAGATCAAGGATATGCTTGACCTCGTCGCGCACGACGCCCGCCTCGTTGGTCAGGGTCAGCGGGATGGGGGCGACGGTCTTCTTGCTGTTTTGCGGGAACTTGAAGCCGGGTTTTTCGGCCTCGTGATCCATGTGGTTCTTGGCATGCGCCGTCGCCATCCAGACGACACGGGCCCCTTGCTTCAGGGCGTAGTCCACCGCGGACGGGTTCAGCCCCCCCAGCGGGTTGTTCAGCACGATCGAGCCGATGGCCTTGGTCCTGAAACCCAGGTTCTGGTTGATCAGCGTCGTGATCGGCATGGTGGGATAGTAATGATCCTTCAGCAGCACGGCTGCCATTCCGGCCTCGTCCGCCTCGCGAAGCGCGGCGATATGGTCCAGCTTGCGCGGATGCAGCGAGGGGCCGGAATGGATATGCAGGTCGACCGCGCCCTTCATCAGATCGTCAATGCGGCTTTGTTCGGCAGTCATCGGAATTCCTCCTGAATTATTCGCCCGGCACCGATGGCGCGGGAATATGGTTGCGCCAGACCTGATCCAGGACCGGCATTTCGGCAAAGCTGCGGCGCGCATCGGCCGCGCGCCCGATCAGCTCGCGGGCGGGCAGGCCCTGTTTCGCGCAATAGGCATCAAGATCGGCAACGGCGTCGCGGATGACGTCCCAGCCCCTCAGCATGACGGCCGAGGACAGCCCCACCGCCGATGCGCCCGCCAGTATCATGCGCGCGACGTCGTGGCCGGATGTCGCGCCGTTGATCCCGATCAGCGGCTGGTGGCCCCCCATTCGGGCGCGGGTCGTGGCCAGCCAATGACAGGTCAGCGGCAGGTTCCAGTATCCGCCGATGCCGCAGCTTGTGCCCAGCATCGGCGCCATGGTCTCCAGATCGGGCACAAGGCCCAGGGCCCGGCCGGCGATCACGGCGCTTTCCGCACCCGCGCCGACGGCGGCGGCGACCAGATCGCTGACGCGCTCGCTCTGGCCCGACAGTTTCACCCAGACGGGGATCGACACGGCGGTCGTGACCCGACCGACCAGTTCCGCCACCCGTTCCGGCGAAAGCTCGGTGCTGACCGCACCTTTGGCGGACTGGGTGGCATAGGGGGTGCCGATGTTGAATTCGAACACCCGCAGCCCGGCATCCTCAACCGCCTTGGCGCGCAGGACCGCATCTTCGATCCCGGCCATGACGACCGAGGCGATAAGGACGCAATCCGCCTGCCGCGCCGCCCCGTCCATGCGCCGGGCCTGAGCCAGCCATTCGTCGAACGACAGCGGGGTAAGGCCCGACCGGGTCAGCAAGGTTACATCGCGCGGCGCATCGGGTCCCCAGCCGACCCGGTTCCAGCCAGCATCCAGTGCCGCATATTCGGCCTGCAAAAGCTGGCGTTGGGCCGCAGCAGAGTCGTTTGCGGATTTCATCACCACCGCCCCTGCCCCGGCCGCGATGGCCGAGGCGATCCCGCCATCGTCGATCAGATGCTCGCCCGAAGCGGCGATAACGGGGTTCTTCAGCCCGATGCTGCCGATACTGACAGACAGATCCGCCATCACGACGCCCCAAGCACGCGCGGCAGGAACAGCGATATTTCGGGAAACACCGTAATCAGCGCCAGCACGATCAACGCGATCCCGATCATCGGCAGGGCGCGATAGGCGATCTTTTCCATCGGACGGCCGGTGACGCCAGCGATCACGAACAGGCACAGCCCGACCGGCGGCGTCACAAAGCCCACCAGCACGTTGAAGACCACCATGACGCCCAGATGCACAGGCTCCAGCCCCAGCACGTTGCCGATTGCCATCAGCGCCGGAACCGTCAGGATCAGCACGCCGATGGTGTCCAGGAACATGCCCAAAAACAGCAGGATCAGGTTCACCATCAGCAGGATGACGTATTTGTTGTCCGAAACCCCGGTCAGCAGCGCGACGGCTTTTTGCGGCAATTGCTCGATGGCAAAGATGAAGCCGGCGACATTGGCGACCGCGACAAGAAAGTAGATGGCCGAGGTGATGATCGCGGTGGCGACAAAGGCGTCCTTCAGAAACCGCCAACTCATCGCGCGGTAAACCACGGTTGCGATAACCAGCGCGTAGATCGCGGCGACGGCCGCCGCCTCGGTCGCGGTGAAGATGCCACCGCGGATACCGACAACGATGATGATGGGCAGCATCATCACCGGGATGGACTGCCAGAAACCGTGCATGATTGCGGACAGCGACTGCTTGGCGGCCTTGGGATAGCCCCGGCGATGGGCAACCCAGACCGCATAGGCGGACAGGAACACCGCCAGCATGAAGCCCGGCGCCAGCCCCGCGATCAGAAGCTGAGAGATCGAGGTGCCCGACAGCGCGCCATAGATGATCATGGCGATGGAGGGCGGAACCAGCGGCGCCATCAGCGAAGACACGGCGATCAGGGCCGCCGAATAATCGACATCATAGCCCTGCCGCTTCATGTCGGGCACCATCACGGTGCCGATGGCTGCCGCATCCGCTGCGGCCGATCCGCTGACGCCGCCGAACAGAAAGCATCCCCAGACGGCGGTCAGCGACAGGCCGCCGCGAAAGCGGCCGACGACCGAATTCGCGAAACCGATCAGGCGCCGCGTCAGCCCGCCCACATCCATGATCGCACCCGCCAGCACGAACAGCGGGATAGCCAGCAGCACGAACATATCCATCCCCGCCAGCATCCGCTGCGGCAAGACGATCAGGAACTGGGTCTGGCCGGTAAAGACGAAGTAGCCAAGCGCGCTGATGCCCAGCACGAAGGCGATCGGCATGCCGATGACCAGCGTGAATAGGAAGATCGAACCAAGCCAGATCACAGCGCTTCCTCCGCGCCCATGGGGTGCTCTTCGGATCGCACTTCACGCCCGATTCCAAAGAATTCGCCTAGCCCGACATGGATCGCCAGCAGGCCGGCCCCGACGATGATCGCGCCATGGACCCAGAACATCGAAAATCCCAGGGCGGTCGCCGACTGAAACCGGGTCATCCATGCGAATTTCGTGCCGAACCACAGGATCGTCACCAGAAAGACCAGCACCAGCACCGCAGAGATCAGGTTGAGGATGCGGCGCGGGCGCTCGGGCAGCCGGTCCACCGCCAGACGCATGCCCAGGAACTGGCCGCGCGAATAGCTAAGCCCCGCGCCGATCATCACGACCCAGATCATCAGATAGCGCATGGCCTCTTCCGACCAGAACAGCGAGCTGTTGAACGCATAGCGCCAGACGACCTGCATGGTGCCGATCACGAGGATCGCACCGATCCCCGCAAAACAGAATGCTTCCACGGCAGCGACATAGGCGCGCCAAAGCTTGGACATGGTTTTCTCCGTTGAAGACGCGGGCATAAGGCGCGGGGCACGCGGCCCGCGCGCCATGCGTTACTGCGCGGCCGGGGTCAGTTGCTTGGCCGCTGCTGCGAAATCGGCGATCAGCGGATCAATGGCCTCGTATTTCTGGACCACCGGCGCAAAGGCGGCCTGCAATTCGGCCCGGAACTCGGCCGAGGGGGCCACGACCGGAATGTTCAGCTCGTCCAGATGCACCTTGATCTGTTCGTCCAGGTCCTTGACCGCCATGACCTGCGGCTCGACGACTTCGTCGGCGGCCCGGCGCATGATGTCCTGCTGCTCGGGGGTCAGCGAGTTGAACTTTATCTGGTTGATCAACAGGAAGCTGGGCCAGAAGTAGTGGCCGGTCAGGGAAACGCCCTTGGCGATTTCATAGTATTTTTCGCTTTCGATCGAGGTCAGGTTGATCTCGACCGCGTCCAGCGTGCCGGTTTCCAGCGCCGAATAGACCTCGCCATAAGCCATCGGGGTGGGGTTCACGCCGGCAGCCTGCCAGGCATCCAGAAACATCTTGTTGGGCGCCACGCGGGTTTTCTTGTGATGCATGTCGGCAAGGCTTTCGACCGGCGCCCCGACGGTCAGGAAATGACGCTGCCCGCCGTCATAAACCCCAAGAGCGACCATCATGTGGTTTTCCAGCTTGTCCATGATCGCCCGCGCCTCGGGCGATTTCGCCATGGTCACAAAGCCCTCATAGTCGGGGATCAGCCCCGGCAGTTGGAAGGCATCGATAGAGGGCTCCAGCGTGGAATAGGCCGAGGTCGAGTTGACGGTCATGTCCACGGTGCCGAACTGCACGCCCTCCATCAGTTCCTTCACATCGCCAAGTTGACGCGAGGGAAAGATGTCGATCTTGATATCGCCGTCCGACAGCCGCTCGACCGCTTCCTTGAAGCGGATCGCGGTGTCGTGGATCGGGTGCTGTTCGAACACGGCATGGCCGAGGCGAAGCGTAACGGGCTCTGCCCAAGCGGCGGTGGACAGCAAGGCCCCCATCAGGACACCCGCGGTAATTCTCATCATGTTTCTCTCCTCCTGTGTTCCCTAGTCGGGAACGCTGTTCTTATATTGACACGACATGACAAAGTCGTCAACACAGAGAGAAGGCGTAAAACCATGAGGAAAAACATTGGAAAAGGCCGAGACAGTCCGGGCTGCGGACACCTGCCTGCGCATCCTCGAATGCATCGCGTTTGCTGATTCGTCCCTTGGTGTAACGCAGATTTCGGCAGAGGTCGGCATTGCCAAGGGGGCGGCGTTCAAGCACCTGCGCACGCTGATCGAGCACGGGATGATCGTGCAGGACCCGGTCACATCGCATTATGCGCTTGGGCCCAAGCTGTGGCTGATGGCGCAGCGGGCCCCGGCGGATACGAATCTGGCCGAACTGGCCCTGCCCCTGATGCGCGCCACGCGCGACGATCTGGGCTTGGCCGTGGTTCTCAGCATTCCGGCGCCGCGTTCTGCGTTCATTCTGGCGACGCTCAGCAGCAATCAGCCAATCGAGATCGGCGTCCGGCCCGGCAGCGAACTCAGCCTGCATTCATCGGCGCAGGGCAAGGTGTTTCTGGCCTTCGGTTCGCCGGACCTGCTGGCCGCCCTGCCCGAGAAATTGCCGCAGATCACCCCGAAAAGCGTCACGTCAAAAGCGGCTCTGGTTCTGGAGCTGGAAAAGATCCGGGCATTGGGATACGCAACCGCGCCAGAAGAATCATTGTTGGGAATCAATGCGATAGCCGCACCTATCTATTGCCCGCGCAACCAGCTTCTGGGCAGCATCGGCCTGATTGCGACGATCCAGCATCTGGGGGTTGAACCGACGCCCCGGCAGCTTGAGGCACTTTTGTCCTTGACTCATGAAATCGGGCTGCGGGCGGGGAAATAGCCGGTCAGGCCGGATCGCGGTGGCTGAAAGTCTTGGCCGCTTGTCGCCTTGCGGTAAGGCGGCGCAGGAAGTCGTTGCGGTCGAACTCTCCGGGTGGCGTGCCGGAAAACAGCGCCTCGTCCAATGCGCGCAGCGGCGCGGGGTCGGGATTGCGGCCAAGGCGGTTTTCGGCTCTGATGAAAGCTTCGGCGGCGCCGCGCAGCGCCATCAGGTCGCCGGTTTTCGCCGCATCGCGCAGGGCGCGCCGCTTGGGGTTCGGCAACATGCCGCGCAGCCGCGCGGTCAACCGTCGCGGCGCAAGTGCACGCCCCGGCAACGCGACGATCAGCCCAAGAACCAGCCCGGCCAAGGCAAAAGCTGCCCCCTGCATCACCACCCGCCGAAGTGCGCCGGGGGTGCCGCCGATATTGTCGCCAAAGCCGGCGATGCCGATTTCGACCGGCAGCGTGACGGCCCCGCGCATCTCGCGGATCTGGGTGTTGAACCACGGGAACTGGATCGGCGTCAGCGAACCGACTTCGCCGGTGTGGGGGCGCATGCTCCATTCCCAGATGGCCACGGCGACCGGACCTTGGGCGGTCAGCCGCGTCTCGCGCACTTCGGGTGCGGCAAAGCTGATCAACCACGGCTCGCGGATCAACGGCCGGGGCGGCAGCAGATGCGCCATGGTGCCGTCGGCAGTCAGGGTGATGCGGCGGGTAAAGGTCTCGGACGGCCCCAACCGCGAGGGATCGGTCGAAAACTCGTCCTTGACCGTGACGTGGCTGGATGCCAGCGGCCGGCCCGAGCCCGGATAGGGCGCCACCGTCCATGTCGCTGGCTGCGCCGTTACCTCGACGGTGTTCCGCGTCATGCCCTGGGCCTTGGTCAGGTGGTGGGTGACAGGACCAATGGTCAGCGTGCCGGGCTGGCGTGGAAAAACCGCGACACGCCGTTCGAAAATGCGAAACAGCTTGCCATCCACCCGTTCATCGGCCCAACGGTCGCGGGCCACCTGTGTCCAGTCATAGGCGGGCGAATCCGGGAAGGTCATCTTTTCCAGCGTGATCGGCCCGGTATATTCCCCCCGGATCGTGACCGGGATCATCTCGCCCACCACCGGGCGCATATCGGGGACGATCAGGCGCAGCGTGTCGGCGCGTGCGGGCAGAGCCGCCCAAAGCAGCAGACATAATAGGCGGATCACCATGGTTCAGCCTCGCGTGGACGGATAAGGCCCTGCCCCGCGCGCCGTTCGTATTCCGCCTGCAGGCGCAGTTGCAGGAATTCGCCCGGATCGTCCGAGATGGTCGCCAGCCAGTCGTCGCTTGCCACGATGCCGCGCGCCTCGATCCTGCGCTGGGTTTCGGGATCCTGAACGCCGGCCGAGGTTTGCTGTGTTTCCTGGGCCGGGCCAAGGCCGCCGTGCCCCTCGATCCGGCCCGGCACCACGCTTTCGCCCTGCGTGGCGGGATACATGGCGCTGACCAGTTCCCGGTTGCGCCGTGCTTCGGGATCGGCAGGATTGGCGAAAAGAACCGCGTCGAAATAGGCGACCGACAGCGGATATTCCCCCTTCGCGGCAAGGCTGAGACCCCGATTATAGGTCTGGCTGCGCCCCGAGGCGGCAAAAGCGGCGTCGGCGCGGTCATATTGACCGGCGCGATACAGCGCGACGCCCTTTTCGAGCGGATCCGGCAACAGCGGCGCGGCAAGGCCGGGCAACCCGGCCAGCAAAGCCAGCCGCCCCAGCGACTCGGGGCCGGCCACGGCAAGACAGGCAAGGCTCAGGACCAGAAGGGCTGCAGTTCTCATGCCTGTCTCCGGAATTGCGGCAGCAGGGACAGCAGCGCCAGCAGCGCCAACCATGGGCCCAGATCGCGATATTGCAGCGACCGCATGGCGGGATCGCGCTCTAGCCCGGTCGAGGAGAGGGCCCGCACCACGGGGTCGAGGTCGTCGAAACGCGCGATGGGGCCGCCGGCGACGGTCCGCAGCGCCTGGGGGTCTGAGGGCGGATCGCCCGATACCGTCAGGGCCGAGATGCGGATTTCCGCGTCCCGCAACCGGGCGGCCTCGGCCTGCGCCGCCTGATCGACGCCGCCCCCGTCCGAGATCAGCACCAGATCGGCGCGTTTCAGCCCCTGAAGCAACTGCCCGGCCATCGCCATCGCGGCGGCGGGGCGCGAGCCCTCATCGGGCATGGTTTCGGCGCCCAGCACCGAGATCTGCGTCTCAAGCGTGGCGGAGTCGTCGGTGGGGGCTGCGACGGCATAGGCCTCGCCCGCATAAAGGATCAGCCCGACGGGGCGACCCGCAAGCTGCGTCAACAGCCCCGCGGCCGCGGCCTGCGCATCCTGCAGCGCCGGCCCCCGCGCGACCGAGGGCGACATGTCGATGGCGATCACCACCGCGTCGCTTTGCGCAAACACCGGCGCATCCGACCGCTGGATCGCCGGCCCCGCCAGACCGACTGCCAGCGCCGCCCCGCCCGCCAGCGGCAGGAAACGCATCCAGCCCGCGCCCACGCCAAGCTGGCCAAGCGCCGCCAGACCCGCGCGCATATGGGGCGGCAACACGGCCTGCCACCCGCCCGCATCCGGTCCCCGCCGCCAGATCGCCAGCGCCAGCAGGGCCAATGCGGGCAGCGCCAATAGCCACAGGGGGCGCAGCAGGATCATCCGCGCCTCCATCCGATCAGCGCCATGATCATCAGCGCCAGCGCGCCCGGCCATACCCATAGCGAGTGCCAGTAGCGCATCGGCGGCCGCTCGGTCGGGTTAGGTTCCAGCTTGTCCAGACTTGCGGCCATTGCCTCCAGATCCTCAAGCCCGCGCACACGAAAGGCGGTGCCACCGCTGAGTTCGGCGACCTCGCGCAGGGTTTTGGTATCGACCGCGTCGCGGGACTGGGGCTGGTTTTCCAGATCCTCGGGGCCAAGCGCGATGGTGTGGATGCGGATGCCGTGTTCGTCTGCCAGACGTGCCGCATCGTTTGCCAGCACATTGCCCGAGGTATCGACCCCATCCGACAGCAGCACGACCACGCGCGTCGGCGCCTCGCTGGCGGCAAGCCGCTTCATCGCCAGCCCAAGCCCGTCGGAAATCGCCGTCGCCCGCCCCGAAATCCCGATCTGAGCCTCGTCGATGGCACGGGCGACGGCATCGACGTCAAAGGTCAGCGGCTGGGCGAAATAGGCGCGATCCCCAAAGATGACCAGCCCGATCCGATCCCCTCGCCGCGCCGCGACAAAGCGCGATGCAGTTCGCTTGACCGCCTCCAGACGCGAAATGGGTTGGCCGTCCAACTGGAAATCCTCTTTCTGCATGCTGCCGGACAGGTCGATCACCAGCACGATGTCGCGCCCCGAGGCCGGCAGCACGTCGCTGGTCCGACTGACCTGCGGTCCGGCGAGGGCGATGACCATGGCCGTCCAGACCAGCCCTGCCAGCAGCGTGCCGCGACCCGCCCCCTTTTGCGCGGTGATGCCGGTGAAAATATGCGCGGGCACCCGCAGGCCGCCCCGCGCCGCCGCCGGGGGCAGCAGGCGGATCAGCAGCGGCAAGGGCAACAGCAGGAATGCGATCGGCCAGGCGAAGCTCATTCGCGGCTCCTTGCCAGTCGCTCGACCTCATCCTCGCAAGGCACGGGGGCGGCGCCATATGCGGCGGGGCGCAGCGGTTTCGGCAGCCTGCCCAGGATGCGCGCGATGGCCAGCAGCCGCTCTTGCCCGTCCAGACCGCGGGTGGCGCGGATGCGGGCACGAACCGAGCGACGCCGCGTCAGCAGGGGCGAGATCAGCCAGACCAGCAGCACCCCCGCCAGCAGGCCAAGCCCGAACAACGCCAGCCCGTCGCGCCAGCCCAGCACCTGAAGCGAAGGTGGCAGGCGGCTTGGGGACAGTGCGGCGATAAGCTCAGCCTGTGTCATCGGGCAGGACCGTTTCGGTTTCGACGCCAAGGCCGCGCAGATGGGCCATCAGCGGCACGGGATCAAAGACGGAAAGCCGGCCGTGGCGCGTCGCATGGCCGTCGCTGACCGACAGCGCGGCGGTGGGCGGCGCGGTCTCGGCGGGATCGAGGATCAGATGGATACGCATCTGCCGCCCCCGGGCCAGTTGCGACAGCGCGGCATCGGTGCCCGCAAGCCCATCGGGTCCGGTCGCCAGATGCACCTGCCCCCCCGGCGGCACCATCCGCCGCGCCTGCGCAAGTGCCGGGGCGAGGTCGGTCCAATGCGCGCGGCGGTTCAGCGCGGCGTCATGGGCCTGCGCCATCAGCGTGGCCAGCGCCTGCATCTGCGCAGCACCCGTGCCGGCATTCAGCAGCATCGGTCCATCGTCCCCGACCGCCATCAGCGCGACCGAGGCCCCCCGCGCAACCGCCTGCCAGCCGATCCGCGCAAGCCAGCGCGCGCCCCGGACCGAACGCAGCGCCGCTCCGGTTCCCCATAGCATCGCATGGCGGAAATCGGCGATCAGCAGGGTGACGTCGTCGCGATCTTCATGAAAGCTGCGGACGTGAAGCTGCCCGGTCCGGGCGGTGGCGCCGGGGTCGATGCGGCGCATGTCGTCGCCGTCGGCAAAGGCGCGGATCTCTCGCAGATCCATGCCCTGTCCCGCCACCCGCGCCGGGATTGCCCCGGGGCGGCGGCTGGCGGGGCGGTGGCGATCCGCCCCGCCCGGTGGACGCAGCGCGATCAGTTCGGCGGCAGTCAGGCGCAGGCCGGGATGCGCCAAGGCGGCACCTACCACGGGCGGATCTCGCGCAGGATGGTGGCGATCAGGCTGCGGCCGTTCCCTCCCTCGCTGGTTGCCTGCCAGTTGGGAACAAGACGATGGGCCAGCGCGTCCTCGGCCAGATCCTCGACATCCTCGGGCAGGGCATGGTCGCGGCCGTGCAGCCATGCGCGCGCGCGGGCCGCGCTGGCAAGGGCCAGGGTCCCGCGGGGCGAGACGGGATGTTCGATCCGGTCCGCGACGATCCCGCCCGCCCGTGTCGCCATCACCAGCCTGACGATAAAGTCCTTGAGTGCGGGGGCCAGATGCACCTCGGCCACGGCCCGGCGCGCGGCATGGATATCGGCATCGGCGATCACCGCGCCGTTGGCGGGCGCAGGCGCCAAGGCCTCGGCCTCGACCAGATCAAGGATTGCGCGCTCGGCCTCGGCCCCCGGCATGTCCAGAAACAGGTGCAGCAGAAACCGGTCCATCTGGGCCTCGGGCAAGGGAAAGGTGCCTTCGTGCTCGATGGGGTTCTGGGTCGCGACCACCATGAAGGGATCGGGCAAGGGCCGCGTCGTGCCCCCGGTCGTCACCTGATGCTCGGCCATGGCTTCCAGCAGCGCCGACTGGACCTTGGGCGGTGCGCGGTTGATCTCATCGACCAGCACCAGCGAATGAAACAGCGGCCCCGGCACGAAATCAAAACCGCCGGTGTCCGCGCGAAAGACCTGCGTGCCGGTCAGATCCGAGGGCAGCAGGTCGGGCGTGCACTGGATGCGGGCATGTTTTCCGGGCAGATGCGCGGCCAGCCGCTTGACGGCGCGGGTCTTGGCGATGCCGGGCGGCCCCTCCAGCAGCACATGACCGCCTGCCAGAAGCGCGATCACCAGCCGCTCGACCATGCGCTCGTGGCCGATCAGCCCTGCGCCCACATCCCGCACCAGCGCGGCGACGGAATTGTCGGCAAACTTGCTTTGTTGATTCATCGTCTCTCTCCCACCCGCAAGGCTCACATGGGGTGTGGCCTGCGGGAAAGCGCCAAATCCGGGACTAGAACTAAGGGACTAATCGCGAAGCTGTCGCAGCCGCCAGCCACGGCGTGCCGGGACATGCCCGAGGGTGGCCGCGCCGGGCCGGCCCCCTGTCGCAGCGTTTTCGGCTGATTGTTATAAGATCATGACGCTTTTGTGTCGCACCCGTCTTGATGTGCCGCCGATTCCCTCCTAGCACCCGCCCGAACAGAAAGGCGGAACATGTCTGACAAGGATCTTGAGGCCCGACACCTGGAGACGCTGGATCGTGATCTGGGTCGCTTCGCAAATCTGGAATCGGCGGCTGCCTATGTTTCGCGGCCTCTGGTGGCGCCCGGCATCGCCTTTGTCTTTATCATCCTTGCCGGACTTGCGGCCGCCCTGCTGCTGGGACAAAGCGGCGAGGCGCTGATCGTTGTCACTGCCGCCGTGTTCGGGGCCTATATGGCGCTGAACATCGGCGCCAACGACGTGGCCAACAACATGGGCCCGGCGGTGGGGGCGAATGCGCTCAGCATGGGCGGGGCCATCGCCATCGCGGCCGTGTTCGAAAGCGCGGGGGCGCTGATCGCCGGTGGCGATGTCGTCTCGACCGTGGCAAAGGGCATCGTCGCGCCCGAGGCGCTGGACACGCCGATCGCCTTTATCTGGGCGATGATGGCGGCGCTGCTTGCCTCGGCCTTGTGGGTCAATCTGGCGACATGGATCGGCGCGCCGGTGTCCACCACCCATGCCGTGGTCGGCGGCGTGATGGGCGCGGGCATTGCCGCCGCCGGTTTCGGCGCGGTCAACTGGGGACAAATGGGCGCAATCGCGGCAAGCTGGGTTATCTCGCCCGTGTTGGGCGGGATCGTGGCGACCGGCTTTCTGTGGTTCATCAAAAGCCGCATCATCTATCGCGACGACAAGATCGCGGCGGCGCGCACCTGGGTTCCGGTGCTGGTCGGCATCATGGCGGGCACTTTTGCCGCCTATCTGGTGATGAAGGGCCTGAAACAGCTCATCGACGTGTCGATGGGAACGGCGCTGCTGCTGGGGGTGGTGATCGGTCTGGGGTGTTGGGTACTGATGATCCCGGTCACGCGCCGGCAATCAGAGGGGCTGGAGAATCGCAACAAGTCGGTAAAGGTTCTGTTCGGCATCCCGCTGGTCGTGTCCGCCGCCCTGCTCAGCTTTGCCCACGGGGCGAACGACGTGGCAAATGCCGTCGGTCCGCTGGCCGCCATCGTGCAGACCGTGCAGACCGGCAGTATCGACGGCGAGGTGGCAATCCCGCTGTGGGTCATGCTGATCGGAGCCTTCGGGATCTCCGTCGGCCTGTGCCTGTTCGGGCCGAAACTGATCCGCATGGTCGGCAGCCAGATCACCAAGCTGAACCCGATGCGCGCCTATTGCGTGGCCCTGTCGGCGGCGATCACGGTCATTGTGGCAAGCTGGCTGGGGCTGCCGGTCAGCTCGACCCATATCGCGGTGGGTGCGATCTTCGGCGTCGGGTTTTTCCGCGAATGGGATGCCGAACGGCGCCTGAAACAGTCCCGCATGACCATTCCCGAGACCGAGCAGCTTACCCCGGATGAGCGTCGCCGCCGCAAGCTGGTCCGCCGCATGCATGTGCTGACCATCGCCGCGGCCTGGGTCGTGACCGTCCCGGCGTCGGCCATCCTGTCGGCGATCCTGTTTCTGATCCTGCAGCAAATCCCGACCTGACGGAACCAGCCGCTGCCCGGACCTGTGGCACACGGGCCGGCCTGCCCTTGGGGTTGCGGCCTAAAGGATCGTCGCCAACCCGGGTTTTCTGGACGCCGGCTCGACCTCAAGAATGGTGGTGGGCGCGGCGTTCCCGCTATAGACCCGCGCCGCATTTCCCAAAAGGGACCCGGCGATCAGCCAGGTGATGGGCGTCAGCGTGGCGTTGGGGATCAGGTCGATGATGTTCATCGTCACGGCAACCGCCATGGCGACCAGCAACTGATATTCGGAAGTCGAGCCGGACCTGTGTTTCGAGACGGCGCGATACATCAGATAGACCGGCGCGGCCAGCAACAGAAACACCGACAGGTAGCCGATCATCCCCCGCGACCCCAGGTAGATCACCCACAAGCCGTCGGGAATGGCCATCAGGTTGCCGTCATAGGGATCGACGATCAGCGACCGCCCGGAACCGCCCCAGCCCAGCAAGGGCTTTTCCATCGCCCGTTCAAGCAGCCGTTCCTCGTTCATCAGGCGGAACTCAAGAGAACGCCCCCGCTC
>NZ_CP070368.1:2092500-2171951 GCF_016919705.1 Paracoccus methylovorus | reverse complement strand
CCGAGCATAATCCAACTGCCAAAGCCGCAACTTGGCGAAATTGTCGAGCGGCGTGTGAAACGGCGGCTTTTCACCCTTGGTAAAGGGGGCCGCGCCGTGCAGACGGTCGCGCGCGTGGAGCTGGTTGAACTCATGCGAGGTCGGCAGCAAATCGACCTGCACCGCCCGCGCGCCCAGCTCATGCAACCCCTCGACCACCTCCGGGGGCAAATCGGTATAAAGCAGGACCAGATCGGCGGTTGTGCCGGTGCGCCGCAGGGATCGGAACAACGCCGCCGCCCCGGTCGCATAATCGCGGTTGGTCGCCAGCGTGACATAGGCGCAGTCGGAACGCGCCTTGCCCTTGGGATAAATGCCGCTCATGAAATGGCCACTCAAGAAACCGACCGCAGCCTCTTGCGTTCGGGGTCGTGTTCGACCCGCTTGCCGATATCCCGGGTCCAGGCCGAGACAGCCGGCACGCGGGCGCGGTCGATGCGGTGGGCGTATTTTCTGGCCACCTCGACCACTTCGGAAAGCAGCCCCTCGGCCAGGGTGATCGGTTGCAGGCCCAGCGCAAGAAACTGGTCGTTCTTGACCACCAGTTCATTTTCATCGGCTTCCTTGCGGGGGTTCGGAAGATAGGCGACCTCGGCCCCGGTCATGCGGGCGACGAGATCGGCCAGATCACGGACGCGATGCGTCTCGGTCATCTGGTTGAAGATACGCACCCGCTCGCCCGATTGCGGGGCATCCCGAAGCGCCAGTTCGATGCAGCGCACCGAGTCCTGAATATGGATAAAGGCACGGGTCTGGCCGCCGGTGCCATGCACGGTCAGCGGATAGCCGATCGCGGCCTGTATCAGGAAACGGTTCAGCACCGTGCCGTAATCGCCGTCATAGTCGAACCGGTTGATCAACTGCTCATGCCGGCGGGTCTGGTCGGTATGGGTGCCCCAGACGATACCCTGATGCAGATCAGTGATCCGCAAGCCGTCGTTCTGGGCATAGAACTGAAACAGGATCTGATCGAGGCTTTTGGTCATGTGATAGACCGAGCCGGGGCGCGTCGGATAAAGTATCTGCTGCGCCCGGGAACCGGCCTGCGTTTCGACGGAAACGTCCAGGTAGCCTTCGGGGATCGGCGCACCGATGGTGGAATAGCCGTAAACCCCCATGGTGCCCAGATGCACCAGATGCGCGTCGATGCCGGTTTCCACCAAAGCCGCCAGCAGGTTATGCGTGGCGTTGATATTGTTGTTGACCGTATAGACCTTGTGCCGGTCGGTTTTCATCGAATAGGGCGCGGCGCGCTGTTCGGCGAAATGGATCACCGCATCGGGCCGTTGCTCGGCCAGCCATGCTTTCAGCCGTTCATATTCGGTGGCCAGATCGAGAAGATGAAAATGTATCCTGCGCCCGGTTTGCAGATGCCAGATGCGGCAACGTTCCTGAATCGAATCCATCGGCGTCAGAGATTGCACGCCCAGCTCGGTATCAATCCAGCGCCGCGACAAATTGTCCAGAATATGGATTTCGTGGCCCAGCTCGGACAGGTGCAAGGCGGTCGGCCAGCCGACAAATCCGTCTCCGCCAAGGACTGCGATGCGCATGAAATACTCCTTCTGCTGCGCGGCAGGAATGCGCGAACAATGTGTCAGAACGATAACGCGCTGAAGATGGTTCCTTGTCGAAATCCCTCAGGCTCGCAAATTCTTGCCGAAAGCGTTGCATGACGGGACGGTGAACACTAAGGATTCTCTATGATCTCGCAGAAAACGAAATATGCCATCAAGGCACTGATGGCCCTGGCAGACGAAGTGGCCGCCGGCGGCAACGCCCTGACGATCGAAGAGATCGCGCAGCGTTCCGGTGCGCCCAAGCGTTTTCTGGAACATATCATGCTGGAATTGCGCAACGCCGGCTATGTCGGCTCGCGCCGCGGGCGGGCAGGCGGCTATGTGCTGATCAAGCGGCCCAAAGAGATTTCTATCGGCGAACTTCTGCGCCAGGTGGACGGCCCCATCGCGCCGCTGCCTTGCCTGTCGCGCCGGTCCTATCAGCGCTGCGACGATTGCGAGGACGAGGCGACGTGCCGGTTGCGCCGCATGTTCGGCCAGGTCTTCTGGTCCTATCTGCTGCTGATCGAATCACTCACGCTGGAGGATCTGGTGGCCGAAGGCGGCCTGCCGGAAATGAACGTGGTCTAAGCACCGGACCCCAGGGTTGCATTCTTGCCATGGCAAGAATCGGGGCGGGGGATACGGGTTGACCGCGGCGCGGCCGGATTGCAGTTGTGTTTCGATATTCGATACATCCCGATAACCGGGGCTCCGTCCCTTCAGAAAGCACCTCAGGTCCGCCATGGTCGACACTCTGCCCGCCCCCAAACATGCCCCTCTTGCGGGGGTCATCGGCTGGCCCGTCGCACATTCTCGCTCTCCCCTGCTGCATGGGCATTGGCTGCGGCGCTATGGCATCGCCGGGCATTATGTGCCGCTGCCAGTGATGCCAGAACATCTGGCCGAAGTGCTGCGCGCCATGCCGCGCATGGGTTTTGTCGGCGCAAATGTCACCATTCCGCACAAGGAAAGCGTGCTGGCGCTGGCCGATGTGGTCACGGATCGCGCGGCACTGATCGGCGCGGCGAATACGCTGATCTTCCGCGCTGACGGCAAGATCCACGCCGACAACACCGATGGTTACGGCTTTATCGCCAATATCCGCCAGCACGCGCCGGACTGGATCCCCGATCTGGGTCCGGCGGCGGTGATCGGGGCGGGCGGCGCGGCCCGGGCCGTGGTCGCCTCGCTGCTGGAAAGCGGGGTGCCCGAGCTGCGCATCGCCAACCGCACCCGCCTGCGGGCCGAGCAGATCCGGGCAGAGTTCGGCGCCAAGGTCGTGGTCTATGACTGGGCGCAAGCCGGCAACATGCTGGAGGGGGCGATGACCGTGGTGAACGCGACCTCGATGGGAATGGATGGCAAGCCGCCGCTGCGGGTGCCGCTGGATGCGCTGGCACCGGGCACGCTGGTGACCGATCTGGTCTATACGCCGCTGATGACCCCTTTCCTTGCCGAGGCGCAACAGCGCGGCTGCGAAATCGTGGACGGGCTCGGCATGCTGCTGCATCAGGGTGCGCCGGGCTTCGAGCGCTGGTTCGACCGCCGCCCCGAGGTCGATGACGACCTGCGCCGGGCTGTGCTTGCATGAGCTATCTTCTGGGCCTGACCGGCGGCATCGGTATGGGTAAATCCACTGCCGCGCAGATGTTTCGGGACCTGGGCCATCCAGTCTGGGACGCGGACGCGGCCGTTCACCGGCTTTACGCGGCAGGCGGGGCGGCCGTCGGGCCAGTGGCAGCCGCCTTTCCGGGGGTGTTGAAGGACGGCGGTATCGACCGCGCCGCGCTACGGGCGCACCTTGCCGCTGACCCGGCCGGTTTTCAGCGGCTCGAAGCCATCGTGCATCCGCTGGTGGCCCGGGATCGCGCCGCCTTCATTGCCGGGCATGCCGACGCGCCCATCGTGGTGCTGGACATCCCCTTGCTGTTCGAGGGCGGGTCCGAGACGCAGATGGACGGTGTCGCGGTGGTTTCCGCCCCGCCAGAGGTGCAGCGGGCACGGGTGCTGGCGCGCCCCGGCATGACCGAGGACAGTTTCCGCATGATCCTGTCGCGGCAGATGTCGGATGCCGAAAAGCGCAAGCGGGCTGACTGGGTCATCCCCTCGGATACGCTGGAGGGCGCGCGGGCGGCGATCATGGACATCTGCGCCAAGATCGTGGCAGAACCACCCCATGCGTGAGATCGTTCTGGACACCGAGACCACGGGCTTCGACCCCGACACCGGCGACCGCATCGTCGAAATCGGCGCGGTCGAACTGATGAACCACCTGCCCACCGGGCGCACCTTTCACGTCTATATCAACCCCGAGCGCCCGATGCCGCAAGAGGCCTTTGAGGTGCATGGGCTGGGCGACGACTTTCTGCGCGACAAGCCCAAATTCGCCGAGATCGCGGCAGATTTCACGACCTTCATCGGCTCCGACACCCGGCTGGTGATCCACAATGCCAGCTTCGACATGAAATTCCTGAACGCGGAACTGCGGCTTTGCGGCCATCCGGTGATGCCCATGAGCCGCGCGGTCGATACGCTGGAACTGGCGCGCGGCCAGTTTCCCGGCGCGCAGAACTCGCTGGATGCGCTGTGCCGACGCTTTCGCATCGACAACTCGAACCGCACATTGCACGGCGCGCTTCTGGACAGCGAATTGCTGGCCGAGGTGTATCTGGCGCTGCGCGGCGGCCGCCAGCCGGGACTGGTGCTGGACAGCGGCCCCCTGCGTGGCGGTTCCGGCACGGGGTCGCAGGCGCAGGGCGCCGCACCCCGAGGCCAAAGACCCCGCCCGCTTGCCCCCCGCATCACCGAAGCCGAAGCCCAGGCCCATGCTGCCTTCGTCGCGAAACTGGGCGAAAAAGCGGTCTGGCTGCGCTATGGAAACGTGAAGCAATAGAAATGCCGGAACCCTTCGGCCGGGGAAAGGAGTTTCCCTTGCAGGGGTGGCGACCGAAGCGGAAGGGGACGAAACCTTGATCAGGGATTGGTGGCAGTTCATCCTGGCGATCTTCGAACGGATGGACAAGATCCACATGAGCCTGATCGCCGCGGGGGTGGCATTCTACGCCATGTTCGCGGTGTTTCCCGGGCTTGCGGCGCTGTTTGCGCTTTGGGGGTTGTGGTACGATCCGCAGGTGATCGCGCAATATGTCCATGCCACGGACGGCTTCATCCCGCAAAGCGCAGCCGATATCATCTATGGCCAGATCAGCGATCTGGTGGTGGCCGGACGCACGCAGCTTGGCTGGACCACGGTCATTTCCTTTATCATCGCCACCGTCGCCGCACGGGCCGGTGTGGATGGGCTGATCCGGGGACTGAACGCGGCTTATGGCGTGCGCTCGCATTCTACCGTCATGGGCTTTCTGCTGGCCTATGTGCTGACGCTCGTCATCGTCGCGGTGATTGCGCTGGGGCTGGCCACGATCATCGTGGTGCCCATCGCCTTCAACTTCCTGCCCGACGTGCCGCTGCGCAACTGGCTGATCGGCGCGCTGCCGTGGATGGCGATCTTTTCCATCGTGCTGGTGGTGATCGGCATCCTTTATCGCTATGGGCCGAATGTGAAAACGCCGCGCACTGCGATATTCACCTGGGGCTCGGTATTCGCTGCACTGGCCTGGGCGGCTGCCTCTTACGGGTTTTCGGCCTATCTAGCCAGTTTCAACAGCTATAACCGCATCTATGGTTCGATCGGTGCGGTAGTCGCGCTGCTCATGTGGTTCTACCTTGGTGGCTTCACCGTCCTGCTGGGGGCGCTGATCAACGTGGAACTGTCCCGCCGTCGCCGCTTTATCGCCGCCAGAAAGCTTCGGCAGGCGACACTGAAGGACAGGGCATCAAGATAGATCGCAGATGCCGCTCGCCCCGGTTCGGAAAGGAGGCGTGAGATGGACAGGTTTACAGGGGGTTGTCTATGCGGTGACGTGCGGATCGTGGCTTCGGGACACCCTTACCGGGTGGGCCTGTGTCACTGTCTGGACTGCCGCAAACATCATGGCGCGCTTTTCCTTGCCTGCGCGGTGTTCCCGCAGGATGCCGTGACGATAAAGGGCGAAACCCGCGACTATGCGGGCCGGTTTTTCTGTCCACGCTGCGGATCATCCGTTTTCGCGCGAAACGCAGACGAAATCGAAATCAGCCTGGGCGCGCTGGATGCCCCGGATCAACTGGTGCCGACCTATGAGCTGTGGACCATCCGCCGCGAGTCCTGGCTGCCGCCGTTCCCCCTTGCAAGACGATACGAGCGGGATCGCGACGACACCGGCCGGTTCGAGGAATAGGATGCCCGGCTAGTGGCGCGAGCCCGGGCGAGCGGCCGAGGTCAGCACCACCTGCGGCATCTCGGCCCCGTCGCGCTTGTGCAGATTCTCGACCCGGAAACGCAGGCGCAAAAGGAAACGTCCGTCGCCGGTTTCCAACTCGGCCTCACCTTCCAACTGGGTGGCAAACGCCTCGATAAGCTGGCTGCCCAGACCCGTGCCCTCGGCCAAACTGCTGCCGCCGATCGAGTTCTCGACCTCCAGCACGGCATGGCGCGGCCCGTCCATCCGCAGCGAAACCCGCACCCAGGGTTCGACATCGGGGTCCGAGACGCCGGAATATTTCAGTGCATTGGTAAAAGCCTCGGTTGCCAGCAGGCTTAGCGGCACCGCCTGATCGGGCATCAGTTCCAGCGGCTCCAGCCGCGTGTCGATGCGCAACCCGGCACCGGGGCCGACCGAGGCATTGGTCATCTGGTTGATGATGTCGCGGATCAGCCGGTCGGCCTGAACCGAATCAAGATGTTCGGCCTGATAGAGGTTGCGATAGATCGTCGCCAGCGACGCCACCCGATCCTGAACCGAGCGGAGCACCCGCTTGGCGTCGTCATGGTCGATCACCCGGATCTGCATGTTGATGATCGAGGCGATCAATTGCAGGTTGTTCTTGACCCGGTGATGCACTTCTTTCAGCAACACGGTCTTTTCATTGACGGCGGCCTCCATCGCCTCTTCGTCGCGGATCAGGATGCGGGCCATGTTGTGAAAGGTCTGGCTCATGTCCTCGATCTCGGCGGGGGCGTCGGCCAGCACCGGCGGCGGGGCCGAGCGGTCGCCGATGGCAAAGCGGCGCATCTGGCCGCGCAATTCGCGGATATGGCGCAGCACAAGCCGGTAGACCGCGAAATAGGCCACCGCAAGCGAGGCAGCCCAAAGGATCAGCGGCAGGATCAACGCTGTGCGCCGGGTGATATCGATGCCGGTGATGCCGGATTCGGAACGGTTCCACGACCCCAGCGCATAGACCAGCCCCGGCACGACCGGCACGACGCTGAACACCCGCCGTTCGCCCGAGTTGGAGATGTCGCGGAATGTGGTCTCGCTGCGCGACAAAAGCGAGGGCAGCGATTTGCCGCGCGGCAGCACCTGCGCGATGTCGCCGTTGCCTTCACGATCCGAAGAAATGACCTCGCCCTGATTGTTGAAGGTCAGGATACGCGCATCATCGGTCCCCAGCCCCGACACATGGGTCGAACGCAACAGGTCATGCGACATCGACACGGCGATAAAGCCCAAAAGCTCGACCCCGCGATACAGCGGCTGGATCACCACCACCACCGGCTTGCCGGTGACCGGTCCATCGTAACTGGTGGTGACCAAGGTTCCTGGGCTTTCGCTGAACTGCTGGAACGAGGTTTCGCCCGACAGGTCATGCACGCCGCGCACCGACGAACATTCAGTCACCCCGTCAAGCCGGGTAAATCCGGCATAGACGAAGTTCACGGTGCGCTGGACCAAGCCTCGCATAATGTCCGAGCAGGCTTGCGGACGGTCCATCGTCTCCAGCACCGCCGGCCCCAGCGCGTCGGCGGTTCCCAGCGCGCTTTGCAAAAGCGCGCGTTCCCCCGCAGCAGCGGTGGCGGTCCGACCCAAAAGGGCTATTTCCGAGGATCGCTCGTATTCGCGCGACAGGTGCAGCGTCTGGATGACCGAAATCAGCCCGATGGGCAGAATTGCCACCGACAAAAGCCCGCCCAGCCGAAAGCCGAGGCCCTTGGTGAATTCCAGCTTGTCCAGAAGTCTTCGCAGCACGTCCACATCTCAGCGCAGAATCGGAGTGTTCTGCGCCATCACCGCCAATGTAGCGCTGTCGGTCATCGCAAGCTCCTCGCCATCTTCCAGATGCAGCAACTCGGCCAGCCGGCGCCGACCGCGATTGGCGCGCGACTTCACCGTGCCGACGGCCACGCCGGTCATTCCGGCCGCTTCCTCATAGGAAAAACCCGAGGCGCCCACCAGGATCAGGGCCTCGCGCTGTTCGTCGGGCAGTTGCTCGAAAGCGGCACGGAAATCATTCAGCGCAAGGCGCCCGTCATGTTCGGGGCGAGTGGCCTGCCGCGCAGCATGGATGCCGTCGGTGTCGCTGACCTCGCGCTTTGTCTTGCGGCGGGCGGAATAAAAGGTGTTGCGCAGGATGGTGAACAACCACGCACGCAGATTGGTGCCGGGCTGGAACTTGTCGATGTGGGTCCAAGCCTTGACGATGGTGTCCTGCACCAGATCGTCGGCCGAAGCACCCTCGCGCGTCAGCGACAGCGCAAATGCGCGCAGCGCCGGCAGATGGTCGACCAACTCATCCCGAGGGTCGCCTGGGCCTTCGGGACGGGTCGTCCGCGCCGGTTTTCCATCGTTCATCCAGTTCACTCCTGCTCGCGCAATTTGTCGAGCAATTGCAGGAACCTGTCCGGAATCTGCTGCGTTGCATCCTGTTCGTAGACACGGCGCAGATTCTCATCGATCTGCTTTTCCAGGGCTGCTCGCCTGTATTCCTCACGCCTGGTATTCATTTTTTAGTTATTCCCGGTAATCTTGTGCGCACCTTGCCTAACCGTTACCTATCCGATCAGGTTCCGATAAACACCACGCTTTTTTCGAGGTAACCATGACCGCAGCGGATCTTGCCCAGTCTATCAGCCGGGAACTACCCTATCTGCGGCGCTATGCGCGTGCGCTGACCGGCAGTCAAACCGCAGGCGACAATTATGCCGCCGCCACGTTGGAGGCGATCCTGACGGACCGCAGCCTGATGGACGGCGAGGACAGTCGCCTTGGGCTGTTCCGAACCTTTCACGCGATCTGGCAAAGCTCTGGCCAGCCGGTCGAGCTTGACGCCCAGACCCCGCGCGAGGCACGCGCCCAGGCGCATCTGCGCGGGCTGACCCCGAATTCGCGCGAGGCGCTTTTGCTGCGCACCATCGAAGAGCTGCGCTATGACCAGATTGCGCAGATCATGCAGTGCCCGCAATCCGAAGCCGAAGAACTGGTGCAGATCGCGCTGAGCGAGATGGGCCAGTCGCTGACCGGAAAGGTCATGGTGATCGAGGATGAAACCATCATCGCTATGGATCTGAAGGGCATCGTGCAGGCCATGGGTCACGAAGTCACCGGCATCGCCCGCACCCATACCGCCGCCGTCGAACTGGCCCATCAAAGCCGCCCCGATCTGATCCTGGCCGATATCCAGCTTGCCGACGGCTCGTCGGGGATCGAGGCGGTGAACGAGCTTTTGTCCGACATGGGCGACATTCCGGTGATCTTTATCACCGCCTTCCCCGAGCGGCTGCTGACCGGCGACCGGCCCGAACCGGCCTTCCTGATCTCGAAACCCTATTCCGAGGAACAGGTGCGATCGGCCGTGAGCCAAGCGATGTTCTTCGCCACCACCGAAGGTTTGAGCGTCGGCTGATCCCATCGAAAGGCGCGCCCCGCAGGACGCGCCTTTTTCATTACATTGCCGCGATGGCGCGTTTGGCCTGTTCGTATTCCTGTGCCAACCGGTCGATCAACGCCGCCGCCGGCACCACCTCGCGCACCGCGCCGATGCCCTGACCCGAACCCCAGATCTGGCTCCATGCCTTGGGCCGGGGAGCTTTGTGGTCAAAGCTCATGTTCGACACGTCGCCGCGCTCCAACTGATCGGGGTCCAGTCCCGCCGCGCGGATCGAGGGCGCAAGGTAATTGCCCGATACCCCGGTAAACAGGGACGAGGTGACGACGTCCTCGGCCGCTGACTCCACGATCATGCGTTTGTATTCAGGCTGGGCGTTCGCCTCGACCGTGGCGATAAAGGGGCTGCCGACATAGGCGAGATCCGCGCCCATGGCCTGCGCCGCCAACACCGCGCCGCCGTTGGCGATCGCCCCCGAAAGCAGCAGCGGGCCGTCGAACCACGCGCGGATTTCCTGCACGAGGGCAAAGGGCGATTGCGGCCCGGCATGGCCGCCCGCACCGGCGGCGACCGCGATAAGACCATCCGCGCCCTTTTCGATGGCCTTGCGGGCAAAGCTGTTGTTGATGACGTCGTGCAGCGCAATGCCGCCGCAATCATGTGCCGCCGCGTTTACCTCGGGGCGGGCGCCCAGGCTGGTGATCCAGATCGGCACCCGGTGCTTGTGGCAGATTTCGATATCCCGCTGCAACCGGGCGTTCGAACGATGCACGATCTGGTTCACCGCGAAAGGCGCGGCCGGATTGTCGGGATTGGCCTGATTGTGGCGGTCGAGCTCTTCCTGAATGCGGGTCAGCCAGACGTCCAGCAAGGGCGGCTCACCGTCTTTTTCGCGGGCATTGAGCGCCGGGAAACTGCCGACGATCCCCGCCTTGCATTGCGCGATCACCAGCTCGGGCCCTGAAACGATGAACATGGGCGAGGCGACGACGGGGATACGAAGATGCGACAGGATCGGGGGCAGCATGAAATTCCTCACGGGCTGGGTGGCGCGGGCAGATTGCCCGCAGCCGGCCGCGCTGCCAACCCTGCCGTGGCGTCGCCCCCAACTTAGTAAGGCAGCGGGTGGCTGCGGTGCAGCTTGTCGATCCGCTTCAGCGCCTCGTCCGTCAGATGCAACTCCAGCCCGGCCAGCAGGTGGTCAAGCTGCGCCAGATCGGTCGCGCCGATGATCGGGACAGTGTGAAAGGGCCGCTGCCGGGTAAAGGCGATGGCCATGTGGATGGGGTCAAGCGCCAGTTCGGCGGCAAGCCCGTGCCAGGCGGCGACGGCTGCGTCGGCGCGCGGAGTGCGACGCCCGCCCAGATCGCCCGGCCCGCCGCTGGAACGGTCGGTGGCGGCGCGACTGCCCGCAGGCTCTGCCCCGTTTTGGTATTTCCCGGTCAGCAACCCCGCCGCCAGGGGTGAATAGGGCAGCAGCGTCACCTGCTCATTCACCGCCAGTTCGGCCAGATCGGTGTCGAAAGCGCGATACAGCAGCGAATATTCGTTCTGGATGCTGACCATGCGCGGCGCGCCGATGCGCTCGGCAGTGTCGATCCAGCGCGCGGTGCCCCATGTGGATTCGTTCGAAAGCCCGATGGCGCGGATCTTGCCCGTCCGCACGGCATCATCCAGCGCGCCCAGCACGTCCTCCATATGCGCGATCGTGCCGGCGCGGTCGTGCTTCGAGGGATCATAGCGCCAGTTCTGGCGAAAGGCATAACTGCCGCGCACTGGCCAATGCAATTGGTAGAGGTCGATATAATCGGTCCTGAGCCGCCTGAGAGAAGCATCAATGGTCTGACGCAGGATGGGACCGCTGAAACCTTCGGCCCGGACCTTGTCGCCGGGACCGGCGGCCTTGGTGGCGATCTGCACCCGGTCGCGCCCGCCGCGGGTCGAAAGCCATTCGCCGACGATTTCCTCGGTCCGGCCCACCGTCTCGCGCCGCACCGGGTTCACCGGATAAAGCTCGGCCGTGTCGATAAAGGTGATGCCGGCCGCCAGTGCACGATCCATCTGGGCATGACCGTCGTCCGCGGCTGTCTGGTTGCCGAAGGTCATCGTGCCCAAGGCAACCTCACTGACCCGAAGATCGCTGTTGCCAAGCGTGGTGCTGTTCATTGCCGTCCTTTCATCGCATCTGGCGGAAGAGAGTGGGAGTCGAACCCACCCGGGACAGGCTAACTGCCCCAACCGGATTTGAAGTCCGGCCGCCCCACCGGGGACGCTTCTCTTCCCTATTCCCGACCGTCGGACCTGTCCGGGGTGAACAGGTCGATCCGGTGAGGGTTGATGCGACGAAGATCGCCACGACGCAAGGTCAGACCCAGCCGGTCGAAGAAGTCAAGGATCTGGATCGCCACCTTGCGCCCATTCTGCACGCGATCACGAAAGGCCGGGGCAGTAAACCAGCCGTCCGACGCCTGCGCGCCAAGGTCGCGGATGATGCCCACCATCTCGACCGTGGTGGCGCGGGCAAAGAAATGGTCATGCGCGATCTGATCTACCCGGCCCTGACGCGCCGCCATGCGCAGGATGCGGCGAAGCTCGGCCTCGTCAGTGCCGAACTCTTGCGCAAAGTCGCGGACACGGGGCGGGCGAAAGCGCTCCGCGCCGGAAAGCTGCGGCAGCACGCGGTCAAGCAGCGCCTCATCCTCGGGCGACAGGCGGGGCAGGTGGCCGGGCAGGCGGACAAAGGCGCCGTCCAACGCGATATGGCCGGCCGTTGCCTCGGCCCGGATGAAGGCGCCGAAATCGGTTCGGGGCAGGCGCGGATCAAGCATCAGGCGCAGCTTTTCGCGGCCAAGCCCCTGAAGATCGGCATTCTCGGCGTGAAAAGCGGCCAGTTCGGACTGCATCTGCGCCCGCAATGCCTCCAGCCGGGCAGGGCTGATCGCCTGTCTGGTGCCGGGAATGATAGCAACGCCCGAGGCGACGCCGGCTCTGTCAAGCTGGGCCGGGGCCAGCGCCCGGTCGCGGGCAAAGGCGTCGAGGTCGATCAGCGTCAGCCCGGCCAAGGCGGTCAGCGCCTGATCGGGGTCGGACAGGGCCATGGCGCGCAGGATGGCCAGACGCTCGGGTCGGGCACGGTGGCGGGCGGGTGCGCGCAGGTCGATCAACTGCCCGCCGCCGATGGTGCGCCGGGCCGAGACATCGCGCAGGATAAAGCGGTCCCGCGCCGTGGCGGCCAGCGGACGGTCCAGAACGATCTGCGCCAGCCCCTTGTCGCCCGGCGCCAACGGTCCTTCCAGCGGCACGATGCGGGCGCCGGTTTCAGCCGCACCCAGATGCAGACGCGCGGGAAACCATGTGGTCAGCGGCTTTGGCTCGCTTTCAAGTACCCGCAAGGTGACGTCGATGCGTTGGGTGGGCGCGTGCAGAGTGGGGTCCAGCGCCACGTCGCCGCGATGGATCGCCTCGCGCGTCATCCCGTCGCCGGCAAGGTTCAGCGCGCAACGCTGGCCGGCAAGACCGGCCTCGGCCTTGCGGTTCTGGGCATGAATGCCGCGCACCCGCCCCGACAGGCCCGAGGGGCTGACGGTAATCTGGTCGCCCGGCGCGACACGACCCGACAGCACCGTGCCCGTGACGACGGTGCCCGTCCCGGCCAGCGTGAAACTGCGGTCGATTGCAAGGCGAAAGCGCGCTTGGGCCGCGCGTTCGCCGGTCTGCGCCTCGGCCTGCACCAGCGCGGTTCGCAGGCTGTCGATACCGGCCCCCGTCAGGCACGAGACCGGAAAAACCGGCGCGCCGGACAGACCTGTCGGGGCAAGCAGCGCCGAAATCTGGGCGGTAAGGGCAGCGATGCGTTCAGGCGACGCAAGGTCGGACTTGGTCAACGCGACCACGCCTCGGGTAATGCCAAGCAGATCGAGGATCGCCAGATGCTCGCGTGTTTGCGGCATGATCCCGTCATCGGCGGCGACCACCAACAGGGCAAGGTCGATGCCGCCGGCGCCGGCCAGCATGGTATGGACGAATTTCTCGTGCCCCGGCACGTCCACGAATCCGGTTATCGCCCCGCCGCCCAGATCGGCATAGGCAAAGCCCAGTTCGATGGTGATGCCGCGGGCCTTTTCCTCGGCCAGCCGGTCGGTTTCGACCCCCGTCAGCGCCCGGACCAGCGCGCTTTTGCCATGGTCGATGTGACCTGCGGTGCCGACGATCATGGGCCGCGCCGTTCCGCCATCAATAACCGGTCAGGAAGGGGTTGAAGCCGCCGCGCTTCCATTCGGTTTCGCGCATCATCAAGTCCAGCCCCAGACTGGCCACGTCGTCCGCGACCGGCTCAAGCGAGGGGTTTTTGTTCTGATACAGGATCTTGACCCAATGTTCGCATTCGCGGCAGACCTCGGCCTTGACCGTGGCCTCGGCCGTCTCGACCGAGCGATAGCTGATGCCCTTGGTCGAGCCGCAGCACAGGCATTTCACCCGCACCTCGTTCCACAGCGTCTGGCAGGTGGCGCAAGAGCAATAGCGGGCGCCCTCGGCGCCGATATTCTCGGTCACCATGCTGGAGACCGGACGGCCCCCGCAGGCCGGACAGGTGCCGGTGCGGATCGGGACCAGTCGCGAGGCGTCAAGCACCGCCGCCAGCATCGCGGCATGGAGCTGCAAGGCCGCAGCGGCAAAAAGATGCGGGGCTACGCTGTCTTCGGGGATGGTATCGGCCAGCACATTGTCCATGACCCAATCAAGATCCGCAGACTCGGCCGATTTCAGCGCGGTCAGTGCCAGCCGCGCGGGCGCCGGCATCTCGATGGATTCAAGGCGTTCGATCAGCAGGGGCAGGACCTGCGCCAACCCGTCGCGCATGTCATTGCGGTCCAGCGGCGGCATCCGGCTGGCGCGGGCCAGCTCAACCCGTTCCGCCGACGGGGCGTTGGGCTGGGGCAGTTCGCGCACCAGTTCCGCCTGCGCCCGGCAAATCCCGGCCAGAAAGCGCAGGTAGGGCGCAAGGTTCGGACTGTGCCCGGCCAGAAAGTCGAACCGCCCGGCCCGGGTAGTGAACAGCGCCACCGGATCGGGCAGGCGCGCCAAGGGAACCTTGGCAACGCCGCCGATCATCGTGGGATCGGGTTTCAGGGTGGTGGACATGGCTTCCTTTCGGATCGCTTTGACCTACTGTGCCGGGCCGCCATCGTCGCGTCCAGCCACTTCACGCAGCCATTTGCGGTGATGCCGCCAAGCCCAGCCGCCGGTCACTGTGCCGCGCGTCATGGCGCGGATGGTGCCGCGGGTCCAGATCGCCGCATAGACATGCAGGATGAAGGTCAGGATGATCGCCACCGCTGCCAGCGCATGGATCAAAACCGCCCAGCGCCGAACCGGAACCGTGACCAGATTGGGGAAATATTCCTGCCAGATCATCACGCCCGAAACGATCAGCACCACGATCAGCACGGACATCGCCCAGAACACGAATTTCTGCCCGGCGTTATATTTTCCCAGCTCTGGCAGCTTTTCTTCGTCCCCGCGAACGACATCGCCCATTTGGCTGACCCAGGTGCGATCTTCGGGTCGGGGCAGGTTCAGCCGCCACATCTGCAAGAATAGCAGCAGAAAGCTGAAAAACAGCAATATGCCGACAAACGGATGCAGCCAGCGCGTCATCTGCCCGCCACCAAACAGCCCGGTCAGGAAATAAAGCGCAGGGTGGAACAGCGCCAACCCCGACAGCAGCAGCACGATCAGACTGGCCGCCGTCACCCAGTGGTTCAGCCTTGTGATACCGCGATACCGGCTGACGGTGACAGGATGTCGGCTTTCGATGTGATCGCCCGAATGCGAAAACATACGTTTTGTCATCATACCACCTCGCTTTCCGGCGGTGTGGGCGGTTCGCGTCCCTCGACCAGTTCCTCGGCATGGGCTTCATCCTGAGCCGAGACCTTGTTGCCACGGGTCATCAACCCATGCACCATCGAGCCGACCGCAGCCAACCCGATGGCCGCCAGACCCAACGTCTTGGCCGGACCTTTCCAGCCCTCGACCACTGGCGAGATCTGCGGGTTTTCCGGCAGGCCGGAGTAAAGCGAGGGCTGGTCGGCATGATGCAGCACGTAAAAGACATGCGTGCCCCCCACACCCGGCGGATCATAGATGCCGGCATTGTCAAAGCCGCGCGATTTCAGATCCTCGACCCGTGCCTCGGCATGGGTCACCATGTCCTCCTTGGTGCCAAAGACGATGGCCTGCGTGGGACAGGCCTTGGCGCAGGCCGGACCCTGACCCACCGCCACCCGATCCGAACAAAGCGTGCATTTATAGCTGATGTGATCGGTCTTGCTGACGCGCGGAATATTGAACGGACAGCCGGTAATGCAATAGCCGCAGCCGATGCAGTTCTCGTGGATGAAGTCCACGATGCCGTTCGAATACTGCACGATGGCCCCCGGGGCCGGGCAAGCCTTGAGGCAGCCCGGATCGGCGCAATGCATGCAGCCATCCTTGCGGATCAACCATTCGAATTCACCCGTCTCAGGATTATCGAATTCCGAAAACCGCATCAGGGTGAACATTTCCGGCGTCAGATCATGCGGGTTCTCGAAAACGCCGACGTTATGCTCGATCTCGGGCGAGGTGTCGTTCCATTCGGCGCATGCCGCCTGACAGGCCTTGCAGCCGATGCATTTCGACACGTCGATCAGCTTGGCCACCGGCGTCAACTGGCGCGTCGGCGGCGGCAGATCGGGCATGGCCGAGGCGCGGACGACATCGCCCTGCCCCAGATTGACCGGCATCGGCTGCACCGGCGGGTTCGAGACCGCGGTGCGCGGACTGTCGAGGTTCGTATCGGTCGTCATGACACGGCCTCCCCTGTCGCTGGTTCGATATTGACCAGGAACGCCTTGAATTCAGGCGTTTCCACGTTGGCGTCGCCGACAAAGGGCGTCAGGCTGTTCGGCCCGAACCCCTTGCGCGCCGCACCCATGAAGCCCCAGTGCAGCGGAATGCCGATGACATGCACCAGCTTGTCGCCACATTGCAGCGGCTTGATGCGACCCGTGACCAGCGCCTTGGCCTTGACCTCACCCCGCTTGGACCAGACACGCACCCAGCCGCCCTTCTTGATGCCCTTTTCGGCGGCCAGCTCTTCGCTGATCTCCACAAAGAATTCGGGCTGAAGCGCCGCGTTGATGCGGTTGTGCTTGGTCCAGTAGTGGAAATGCTCGGTCAGGCGATACGAGGTCGCAGCGATGGGGAACTCTTCGCTGGTGGCGAATTGTTCGGCATCGCTGGCAAAGACCCGGGCCACCGGATTGCCGCGCATCTGCGGGTTGAAGACGTTGGCGATGGGCGTTTCGAACGGCTCCATATGCGTCGGGAAAGGTCCGTCGCGCATCATACCCCGTGAAAACAGGCGCGAGACGCCTTCCGGGTTCATGATGAAGGGGCCGACATCGCCGGGCTTGGCGGTGGGCGCGATGTCCGGAACGTCGTAGCCGGTCCATTTCTCGCCATCCCATTCCAACAGCTTGCGCGAAGGATCCCAAGGCCGGCCCTGCAAATCCGCCGAGGCGCGGTTGTACAGGATCCGCCGGTTCAACGGCCAGGCAAAGGTCCAGTTCAGATAGGCGCCGGTCTCGTCGGGATCGGAATTGTCCCGCCGCGCCATGTTGTTGCCTTCCTCGTTCCAGCAGCCGGAATAGATCCAGCAGGCGCCCATGGTCGAGCCGTCGTCGCGGTACTGGCTGAAGTTCAGCAACTGCTTGCCCTTTGCGGTCAGCAGCTTGGACGGATCGGCGGTGTCGTAGACATCCTCCAGCGCCCGGCCGTTCATCTCTTTGGCGAGTTCCTCGGGCAGGGGCTCTTCGGGATCGGCATAGTCCCAGGTCAGGTTCAGGATCGGGTCGGGGAACACCCCGCCCTCCTCTTGATAGAGCTTTTTCACGCGCAGGAAGATCTGCGCCATGATCCAGGTGTCGTGCTTGGCCTGACCGGGCGGCGTCGCCGCCGACCAGTGCCATTGCAGCCAGCGCCCGGAGTTGACCAGTGCGCCATCGTCCTCGGCAAAGCAGGTCGAGGGCAGTTCCAGCACCTCGGTCTGGATCGAGGCGGTGTCCACGTCGTTATGTTCGCCGTGGTTTTCCCAGAAATGCGCCGTTTCCGTCGCCAGCGGGTCCATCACCACCAACAGTTTCAGCTTGCTGAGCGCGCTGGTGACCTTGGCCCGGTTCGGGAAGGACAGCATCGGGTTGAAGCCTTGGCAGAAATACAGGTTCACCTGTCCTGCATTCATCAGCTCGAACATGCGCAGGATGTCGTATGTCGGCACATCCAGCTTGGGCAGGTAGTCATAGGCCCATTCGTTTTCCGCTGTCGCGTGATCGCCCCACATGGCCTTCATGAAGCTGACCATGAATTTGGGATAGTTCTGCCAATAGCTTGTCTGCCCGGGCCGCAGCGGTTTGAAACTGCGGCTGGACATATAGGTTTCCCAGTCCGGCTCCGCCTCGGTCGGGATGTTCAGATAGCCGGGCATCAGGTTCGACATCAGGCCGATGTCAGTCAGGCCCTGGATGTTGGAATGGCCACGCAATGCGTTCATCCCGCCGCCCCGGACGCCGATATTGCCCAGGATAAGCTGCAACATGGCCATGCCGCGGATGTTCTGCGCACCTTTGGAGTGCTGGGTCCAGCCAAGCGCATACATCGAGGTCATGGTCTTGTCGGGGGCGGAACACTCGCCAATCATCCCGGCAATCTTCAGGAAGCGGTCCTTGGGCGTGCCGCAGACCTGTTCGACCAGCTCGGGCGTATAGCGCGAGACATGCTCTTTCAGCAGGCTCCAGACGCAGCGGGGATGTTCAAGCGTCGTGTCCACGACGGCAAAGCCATCCTCGCCGATGACGTAATCCCAGCTAGACTTGTCATAGTCGCGCTTTTCCGGGTCATAGCCGGTGAACAGGCCGTCGCTCCAGCCGAACTCGTCCTTGACGATGAAGGCCGCGTTGGTGAAGGCCTTTACATAGTCCCACTGCACCTTGTCATTCTGGATCATCCAGTTGATCATTGCCATCAGAAAGACGATGTCCGAACCGGGCCGGATCGGCGCATAGTAATCGGCCACAGAGGCCGTGCGCGTGAAACGCGGGTCCACCACGATCAGCTTGGCGCCGCGATGCGCCTTCGCCTCGGTCACCCATTTGAAGCCACAGGGATGGGCTTCAGCGGCATTGCCGCCCATGACGACCACAAGGTCGGTATTCTTGATGTCGGTCCAGGAGTTGGTCATCGCTCCACGGCCAAATGTCGGGCCCAAACTGGACACCGTGGGGCCGTGTCAGACGCGCGCCTGGTTGTCGAATCCTACGATCCCCATGGCCCGGACCGTTTTATAGGTCAGCCATGCGGTTTCATTGGTCGTGGCCGAGGCCGCCAGATAGCCGGTGGTGGTCCAGCGGTTGACGGCCACGCCGTCGTCGTTGGTCAGCACCATATTGGCGTCGCGGTCGTCCTTGAGCGCGCGGGCGATCTTGTCCAGCGCCTCGTCCCAGGAAATCTCGTCGAAGGTCGCCGCGCCGGGGCGACGAATGCGCGGAGTGGTCAGGCGCGTCTCGGCGTTGACGAAATCCTGCAGCGCCGCACCTTTCGGGCAAAGCGTTCCGCGGTTGGTCGGATGGTCGGCATCGCCTTCGATATGCACGACCTTGGCCTCTTCCCCGGCTTTCAGATCACCGTCGGAATAGATGATAAGGCCGCAGGCGACAGAGCAATAGGGACAGGTGTTTCGTGTCTCGGTCGTCGAGGTCAGCTTGAAGGCGCGCACATGCGCCTGTTCGGCCGCCTCTGCCTCGCCAAAGCCCATGGCCCCCAGCGATGTTGCCGCGACACCCGCACCCGCCAGTTTAAGGAAACCGCGCCGCGAGAGGTCGATATTCATCGTAGCCTCCTTTTGCCTGTCGAATAGATAGGTAAAGGCAAGGATCGCCCGGTATGGTAGTTCTGTCAAGCTTGGCAGGAAAAGGCGCGACCGTGGCCGCGCGCTCAAGCTGTTGTTATTTCGCTATGTTTGTTAAAGCATAACGAAAGCTCATACCTCAACCGAGATCGCGCCGATGGGGTGCGAGCAGCAGGCCAGAATATAGCCTTCCTCGATATCCTCGTCGGTGATGCCGCCGTTGTGGACCATATGCACCTCGCCCGCGGTCTTGCGGATCTTGCAGGTGCCGCACAGGCCGAAGGTGCAGCCCGAGGGGATGTTCAGCCCATTCGCCTTGGCCACCGCCAGCACCGTGTCCGTCTCGTGGCATTTCGCCACCACGCCCGAACTTTCGAAGGTGACCTGCGCAAAGGTTTCCTCGTCCGGGACCACGTCGTCCATGACGGGGGCGTCGGCTTCGTTGCGGATGGGCGCGCCAAAGCTTTCCTGGTGATAATGCTCCATGTCGAAGCCCAGCCCGATCAGCATGTCGCGCACGGCCTGCATGAAGGGCTCGGGTCCGCAGCAGAAAACCTCGCGCTCCAGATAATCCGACGCCATCAGGCCCAGCATGATCTGGTTGAGACGGCCGCGATAGCCGTGCCAGGTGCGGAACGCGTCGGACTCCTCGACCGTAAAGCGCAGTTGCAGGCCCGGCACGCGATCAGCCATGCCTTCCAGCCGTTGGCGAAAGATGATGTCGCTGGGCGCGCGTGCGGCATGAACGAAAACGATGTCCGGCATCTCGCCGGAATCCCAGGCCCAAGTGGTCATCGACATCATCGGCGTAATGCCGGACCCGGCCGAGATGAACAGGTATTTCGGCGCCTCATGCCGGACGAATGAAAATATCCCCGCCGGACCATAGGCCTTCAGCCGCATGCCCGGCCGCAGGTGATCCAGCATCCAGCGCCCGCCAACGCTGCCCGGCTGCGCCTTGACCGTGACCGAGATCGACAGCGGCCGCGAAGGACTGGAGCTGATCGTATAGGTGCGCTGCACATTGCCGCCGGGCACCGGCAGGTCCAGCGTCACGAACTGTCCCGGCTGGTAGTCGAAATACGACCCCGAGGGAGAGCGAAAGGTGAAGGTGGCGGTGTCCGATGTCTCGGGCACCACCATCACGCATTCCAGGGGTTCGTCGTCGCGCCAGGGTTTTTCGCCGAAGGCCTTGACCAGAACCGCCATTATTCGGCCGCCATGGCCGGACGCGGAGACAGGCGATCCATCATTCGCCGCACATACCAGTCGACGAAATGGATGACGCCTTCTTCCTGGCTGGGGGAATAGGGTCCGGGCTCATAGGCGGGGGACAGGATACCACGCTGGTTTTCCTCGACCACGCGACGATCTTCGTCATTGGTGGCCAGCCAGACCTCGGTCAGTTTTTGCAGGTCATAGTCCACGCCTTCGACGGCATCCTTGTGCACCAGCCATTTCGACGTCACCTCGGTTTCCGTGGGCGAGATCGGCAGCAGACGGAACACGATGGCATGATCGGGCAGGAAGTGGTGCCAGCTTGACGGGAAGTGATAGAACATCAGGCTGCCCGCATCGTTCCATGGGATCGTACCCATGCGCCGGTTCACCGCCGCCTTGGTGGACATGGTAAAGCTCTCGGCATTGTTCAGCAGCGGCACCCGCGCCAGACGCCATTGCATGCCCGGCTCGTTCACGAAGCGAGCGGGCAGGCCAGCCTCGTCGCAGCGCGACCAATGCGACAGGATTTCGGACGAGGCGGCATTCGGCCCTTCCATCACTGTCATCAGCGGGTTGTCGGAATAGGTCCGGCACAGCGAGGGGTGGCTGCCGCCGCAGTGATAGCATTCGCGGTTGTTTTCGATCACCAGCTTCCAGTTGCCCTTCTCGACGATGGTCGAGGTAAAGGCCACCTTGGCGTTCGACAGGTCGCTGGCGCCGACATAGTCGCGCAGGTAACTGCCCAACTGGTCGAAATCCGGCGGGTTGTCGGCCAGACAGATAAAGACCATGCCGCCCCCGGTCCGGCAATGCACCGGCTTGAGGCTGTATTTCGAGGCATCGAAATCCGGTCCCATATCGCGGGCGAACAGCAGCTTGCCGTCAAGGTCGTAAGTCCACTGGTGATAGGGACACACCAGCTTGGGCGATGTGCCGTTCTGCTTGGGGCAAAGCCGCTGGCCACGATGGCGGCAGACGTTGTGAAAGGCGCGGATCTCGCCATCCCCGCCGCGCACGATCACCACCGGATATTGGCCGATCTGCAATGTGGCGTGGTTGCCGGTCTTGGGAATGTCGCAAGACGGGATGGCGAACAGCCATTCCCGATACCAGATATTCTCAAGGTCGGCGTGATAGACGCCTTCGTCGCTATACAGTTCGCGGCTGAGCGAAAAATTCCTCTGCCGGCCGGCAAGTTGGTTCAGAATATCGGCTGTGTTCAGCATGGTTTGATTCCGTCGCAAAAGGGGCATCCTTCACACAGCATTGCACCGCTTTGCCCGGTCGCAGCCTACCAAATGCGACGCCTTGATGACGCAAACGGATCTTGGCCGGTTTCACGCGTTGCAGCGCCTTGCCACAACTGGGCGACTGGCATACCGCAAGGGAAAGCGGCGCCCGCGCGACCGGGTGTCCCTGCAAGGAGGTCACCATGTTCACCTTTCGCATCCTGCGCCTCGCTGCGGTCCTTGCGCTAAGCCTTGGCGGCACGGCCGGCGCGCAGGACATCAGCTTTTTCCGCATCGCCACCGGCAGCACGTCGGGCACCTATTATCCGATCGGAGGGCTGATCGCGAACGCCATCTCGGCCCCGCCGGGCGCGCGACCCTGTGCGCAAGGCGGCTCTTGCGGGGTGCCGGGGCTGGTAGCATCGGCCCTGTCCTCAACCGGCTCGGTCGCCAATGTCGAGGCGATTGCCAGCGGCGCGGCGGAATCGGCCTTCGTGCAGGGCGATATCGCCGCCTGGGCGCATTCCGGCACCGGAATCTGGGCCGACCGGCCCCCGGTCGAAAAGCTGCGGGCCATCGCCAATCTTTACCCGGAATCGATCCATCTGGTGGCCGACAGAGACGCCGGCATCGCCGCGGTCACGGATCTGCGTGGCAAGCGGGTCTCGCTGGACGAGCCGGGCTCGGGCACGCTCGTGGGCGCCCAGATCATCCTTGCTGCCGCCGGACTGGCCGAGGATGACCTCCAACCCGAATATCTGCGGCTGGACGAGGCCGCCCATCGCATGAAACAAGGCGAGATCGACGCATTCTTTTTCGTCGGCGGCGCTCCGGCAGGGGCAATTGCCGAGCTTGCGGCGCAGCAACCGGTCACAATCGTCCCGATCAAGGACAGTCTGGCCCAGCAGATCGTCGACGAACACCCGTTCTTTACCCCCGACCTGCTTCCGGCCGGCACCTATGAGGGACAACAGGAAGAAATCGCCACCATATCGGTCGGCGCGAAATGGGTGACCTCGGCCGATCAGCCCGAAGAGCTGATTTATGCCATCACCCAGGCCCTGTGGAGCGACGCGACCCGCAGGCAGCTTGATGCCGGCCATCTCAAGGGCCGCTCCATCGTCAAGGAACGAGCGCTGGAGGGCATCGCCATCCCCGTGCATCCCGGCGCCGAGCGGTTCTATCGCGAAACTGGCCTGATGGCCGCCGACTGAGCCCCAAGGCAAGGCAGACGGGCACGGGCATAATCCTGTGGATAAGACAGGGCGACTCAGGGGGCGTGATCTGTGGAGATCACGCCCCTTTTTCATGCCCCTCGATTTGACGAAAGGACAGAGCGGGAACAGGCCTTGGTTCTCCACATGTCCAAAACTTTTCAAGAACTGCTCACAAGCTGTGGAAAAGAAAAGTTTTCACAAACTTATCCACAGGCGCACTTCAAGTATGTCGCTGTTTATTCGGTGATTTTCTGACATATTGTCACAAATTCCGATTTTTTCCCCAAGGCGCGCAACTGGGGAATTTTTCCGTGAAACAACGATTTCCAGTCATCCACAGGCCTTACTACAACAACATCCTTATCTTTATCTTCATTTATTATTTGATAGAGAGAAGACCTGTTGGAGGTGTGACATGACCGATTTCCTGCCCTTGGCTTATCCTTGGGTGAAAGCCTTGCATGTCATGGCGGTGATTTCCTGGATGGCGGGCCTGTTCTATCTGCCCCGGTTGTTCGTCTATCACGCCGAGCGTGGCCATACTGGGCAAGAGCCGGTGCAGTCTTTCCAGATCATGGAAGACAAGCTGCTGCGGATGATCATGAACCCGGCAATGATTGTCACCTGGATCGCAGGTCTTGCGCTGGTGCTGACACCGGGCATTGTCGACTGGACGATGATCTGGCCCTGGACCAAGGCCGCCGGTGTGCTGGGGATGACCTGGTTTCATATGTGGCTGGCCGGCCAGCGCAAGGCGCTGCTGCGCGGTCAGGCGCTGAGTGGCCGACGCTACCGGATGATGAACGAATTGCCGACCCTGTTCATGGTCGTCATCGTGCTGTCGGTGATCGTCAAGTTCTAGAAGAATTGACTCGCGGCCAGATTCTTCCTATGTGACCCATACCCGCCGTCCGGTGGGTTTTTTCCTGACACAGTTTCCTGCGCGGGCCGATGATGCGTCTAGGCAACACGCGCCCATAGGCTAGATATGACCGAAGAACGCCTTAACCTGTCCGATCTCAAGGCCAAGAGCCCGGCCGACTTGCTTTCCATGGCCGAGGAATGGGAGATCGAGAACGCTTCGACCATGCGCAAGGGCGAGATGATGTTCTCGATCCTGAAAGAGCATGCCGAGGAGGGGTTCGAAATCGGCGGCGACGGCGTGCTGGAGGTGGTTCAGGACGGCTTTGGCTTTCTGCGCTCGCCCGAGGCGAACTATCTGCCGGGTCCGGACGATATTTACGTCAGCCCCGACATGATCCGCCAGCACAGCTTGCGCACGGGCGATACGGTCGAGGGTGTGATCCGTGCCCCCGGCGAGAATGAACGCTATTTCGCCCTGACCAAGGTCGAAAAGATCAATTTCGAAAATCCGGAAAAAGCCCGGCACAAGGTCGCGTTCGACAACCTGACGCCGCTTTACCCGAACGAGCGCCTGAAAATGGAGGTTGAGGATCCAACCATCAAGGATCGCTCGGCCCGGATCATCGACCTGGTGGCTCCGATCGGCAAGGGTCAGCGTTCGCTGATCGTGGCGCCGCCGCGTACTGGTAAGACGGTGCTGCTGCAAAACATCGCCAATTCGATCGAGAAAAATCACCCGGAATGCTATCTGATCGTTCTGCTGATCGACGAACGCCCGGAAGAGGTGACCGATATGCAACGTTCGGTGAAGGGAGAGGTGATCTCCTCGACCTTCGACGAGCCGGCCAGCCGCCACGTGGCGGTGTCGGAAATGGTGATCGAGAAAGCCAAGCGTCTGGTCGAACACAAACGAGATGTTGTGATTCTTCTGGATTCGATCACAAGACTTGGTAGGGCCTTCAACACCGTGGTGCCCAGCTCGGGCAAGGTCCTGACGGGTGGTGTTGATGCGAATGCCCTGCAGCGGCCCAAGCGGTTCTTTGGCGCGGCAAGGAATATCGAAGAGGGCGGTTCGCTGACCATCATCGCTACGGCGTTGATCGATACGGGTTCGCGTATGGACGAAGTGATCTTTGAAGAGTTCAAAGGCACCGGCAACAGCGAAATCGTGCTGGATCGCAAGGTCGCGGACAAACGTGTGTTCCCAGCCATGGATATCCTGAAGTCCGGCACGCGTAAGGAGGAGCTGCTGGTCGATGCTAAAGATCTGCAAAAGACCTATTTGTTGCGGCGCATTCTGAACCCGATGGGCACGACGGATGCGATCGAGTTCCTGATTTCGAAGTTGAAGCAAACCAAAACCAACGGCGAATTCTTCGATTCGATGAACGCCTGACGGCGCGGAGGATGCGGTGGATACGATCTTTGCCGAGGCGACTCCGCCCGGCCGAGGGGGGGTTTCTGTTGTTCGCTTAAGCGGACCGAAGGCGCGTGCCACATTGGAATCTTTGGCCGGCCCGATTGCAACACCTCGGGCAGCGGTGCTGCGGGCGTTGCGGGACGGCGAGGACCTGATCGACCGCGCGCTGGTCATGTGGTTCGAAGAAGGCCGTAGTTTCACAGGTGAAGAAACGGCCGAATTGCATCTTCATGGCGCGCCTGTCATTGCCAACCGACTGGCCGAGGCTTTATTGGCGCAGGGTTTGCGGCGGGCCGAAGCGGGCGAATTTACCCGCCGTGCCTTTTTGAACGGCCGTATGGATCTGGCCGAGGCCGAGGGTCTGGCCGATCTGCTTTCCGCCGAAACAGAAGCGCAACGTAAGCTCGCCATGCGTGCAACAGAAGGCGAGTTGGGGCGCAAGGCCGATGAGTTGAGGGCTAAATTGGTCCGGGCCGGCGCCTTGATCGAAGCGAGCATCGATTTTGCTGATGAAGAGGTTCCGGACGAGGTTCCGGATGAAGCCTTGACATTGATCAGCTCGGTAAGGGACGATATTCAACAGCTATTGGCCGGCTATCCAGCCACCGAAAGACTGCGCCAAGGCTATGAAGTGGCTATCATAGGCCCGCCAAACGCCGGGAAATCAACACTTTTGAACCGAATTGGCCAGCGAGAGATCGCTCTGGTTTCAGAAATTGCAGGCACCACACGCGATATTCTTGAGCTCCACACGGATTTGCGTGGGTTGCCGGTAACTTTTCTGGACACTGCTGGCCTGCGCTACAGCAGTGATCCGGTTGAGGCCATGGGGGTCGCCAGAGCGCTGCAACGTGCGGAAGATGCAGATCTGCGTATCCACCTGTCGGCGGACGCCGTCTTCTCTGAGCCGGTGAAAGAAGGCGACATTATTGTTCGCTCCAAGGCAGATATGGGCCAAGGTTCGGGAATTTCCATTTCTGGCCTGACCGGAGAAGGGGTCGCGGAACTGTTAGATCTGGTCTATGATCGCCTGCGAGTCAGGGCCGCCGATTCTGGGCTGATTGGGCACAAGCGTCAAGCAGAAGCACTGCAGCGCGCCTTTACGGCGCTGCACATCGACGGAAGCTTGGCGCCCGAGTTTCTTGCCGAAGCTTTGCGTCGGGCGGCGCACGAAATAGCGATGATGGTAGGACGGGTCGGGGCCGAAGATTATCTGGACGAGATCTTCAGTTCGTTCTGTATCGGAAAGTAAGGTTTCACGTGAAACAATTCGACGTAATCGTAATTGGTGGGGGCCATGCCGGTGTCGAAGCGGCAATGGCAGCGGCACGCATGGGCGCTGTAACCGCGCTGGTTACGATGAAGCAGGATGATATTGGCACCATGTCCTGCAACCCGGCTATTGGGGGCTTGGGTAAGGGCCACTTGGTGCGGGAAATCGACGCCCTCGACGGCGTGATGGGTCGTTTAGCCGATGCGGCCGGCATTCAATTTCGGCTGCTGAACCGCCGTAAGGGCCCCGCGGTTCAAGGGCCGCGTGCACAAGCTGACCGTAAGCTTTATCGCGCTGCTGCTGCAGCGTCTGTAGCATGTCAGGACGGTCTATCGCTTGTTTTAGGCGAAGCTTCGGAGCTTGTGCACGAGATGGGCCAAGTTACTGGGCTTCGGCTGGCGGATGGTAGCGAATTGCAGGCGCGCCAAATTATCTTAACCACCGGGACCTTTCTTAACGGACTGATTCATATAGGGGATATTAGCCGACAAGCAGGTCGTTGGGGTGGAATAGCCTCTGTCACCTTGGCCAATTCACTCCGGCCGCTGAACCTGCCGCTAGGCCGGCTCAAGACCGGGACGCCGCCGCGCATCCTGCGGCAAAGTGTTGACTGGGATAGCTTGGATCAGCAGCCAGGTGATGAGCACCCAGTGATGTTTTCCTACCTTAACTCCGTGCCGGAAGCGTCACAGATCAGCTGCGCAATTACACACACCAACACCAACACGCATAAGATAATTCGCGAGAATCTTACTAGATCTGCCATGTATGGTGGTCGGATAGATGGGGTCGGGCCCCGCTACTGCCCCTCTATAGAAGATAAAATCGTTCGCTTTGCCGATAAGGAATCGCACCAGATATTTCTGGAGCCGGAGGGTCTGGACAGCGATCTGGTCTATCCGAATGGAATTTCGACGTCCTTGCCGGAAGATGTGCAGCTCGCCTACGTCCGCTCCATACGCGGACTCGAATGTGCGCAGATCATGCAACCGGGTTACGCTGTGGAATATGATTATGTTGATCCTCGCGTCCTGGACCGTTCGCTTGAGGTCAAAACATTGTCAGGACTGTTCCTCGCGGGTCAGATCAATGGCACGACTGGCTATGAAGAGGCCGCAGCTCAAGGGTTGGTTGCCGGAATCAACGCCGCGCTGAAATCGCAAGGGCGGGAACCTTTGTATTTCAGTCGTTCGCAAAGCTATATCGGGGTGATGATCGATGATCTAACCACGCGTGGCGTTACCGAACCGTATCGCATGTTTACTTCGCGTGCCGAATTCCGGCTTTCGCTTCGTGCGGATAATGCCGATCAGCGCCTGACGCCGCTGGGGGTTGATATCGGCTGCGTCGGTCAAGAACGCCACGCGATGTTTAGCGACAAGATGAGACGCTATTCTGCTGCTCGCAGCCGGGCGGAGGCTATATCCTTTACGCCGTCCGAACTTTCCCGGGCGGGGATCGAGGTCCGACAGGACGGTGCTCGACGCAGTTTGTTTGCGCTACTTGCGCAGCAGGAAATACCGCAAGATCAAGTTCTTGCACTTGATGAGCATCTAAAGTCCTACGATCAACCGATCATCGGCCAACTGGCGACGGATGCGCTTTATCACCAGTATGTGGACCGTCAGGGCAAGGATGCTGAACTGCTTAGGAAAGAAGAAGCAGTCGCAATTCCAGCCAGCTTCGATTACGATGCGCTCTCGGGCTTGTCAAATGAGCTAAAATTCAAGCTGAGCCAGCAGCGTCCGGCGACATTGGCGGCTGCCGCAGCTATTGAGGGCATGACGCCTGCGGCATTGACGTTGATGTTGGCTGTCATCCGTGCCGGCCATCGCCGGACCGCCTGATGAGTGTTTCACGTGAAACAGAGCAGCTTGCCGCATATGCTGCATTATTGCGAAAATGGAATCCCGCGATCAATTTGGTCGCGATGTCCACGATTGATCAAATCGAAACTCGCCATATCAAGGATAGCCTGCACCTTGCCGAGGCGGCCGAAAACGCGCGAGGGAGTTGGGTGGATCTGGGAAGCGGCGGGGGCCTGCCGGGCATCGTTGTTGCCATAAGAAGACCCGATCTGGAAATAATCATGGTGGAAAGCGACCAGCGGAAGGCTGCCTTTTTGCGAAATGCCATACGAGAGTTGGGTTTGATGCGCACGAAAGTGCTTTGCGAGCGGATTGAGACGGCAAATCGGCTTGATGCCGCCAATATCAGCGCAAGGGCACTTGCCCCGCTTCCTCAGCTCATGGCATATGTGGAGCGGCACCTGAGCCCCTCTGGAACGGCATGGCTGATGAAAGGCCGTAACTGGCAGGCCGAGGTTTCTCAGGCGCAACTCGATTGGAAATTCAATCTGAAAGCCCACAAAAGCGCGACAGATCCTGACGCGGCAATTCTGGAAATTACGGGAATCCGCCATGCATGACACACGCATTATCGCTGTAGCAAACCAGAAGGGCGGGGTCGGCAAGACCACCACGGCAATCAACCTGGGCGCGGCTCTGGCCGAGCAAGGCCAGCGGGTCGCCATCATAGACCTGGATCCGCAAGGAAACGCCTCGACCGGTCTGGGTGTGCCGCTCGAGGAGCGCGAGCTTACCTCATATGATCTACTGACTGGTGAGCATGCATTGCAGGAAACCCTGCGCGATACCGCCATCGCTAACCTGCGGATCGTGCCGTCGAATCGTGATCTCGCTTCCGCTGATTTCGAACTCTCCAATCGGCCCGGCCGGACCCAGTTTCTGCGCCGAAAGCTCACAACTCCTTCAGAATTCGATTATATTCTTATCGACTGCCCACCTGCGCTTGGTCTTTTGACCGTCAATGCCATGGTGGCTTCGGACAGCGTTCTTGTGCCGCTGCAAGCGGAATTTTATGCGCTTGAAGGACTTTCGCAATTGCTCATGACGGTGCGTGAGGTGCGTCAGACAGCCAATCCGGACCTGCGGATTGAAGGTGTGTTGCTGACGATGTCCGATAATCGGAATAATCTATCGCAGCAGGTTGAGGCGGATGCGCGCAGCACGCTTTCTGGTTTGGTCTATCGAACCGTAATTCCGCGGAATGTGCGGCTGTCCGAGGCACCGTCACATGCCATGCCGGTGCTGCAATACGATCCGAACTCCAAGGGAAGCCACGCCTATCGCGAGCTGGCAACCGAGTTTCTTTCCCGTCAACTTGCGACCGCCTGAGGAGGAATCATGGTAGAGAACAAGCTTGAAAAGCGCGGTCTGGGCCGTGGACTCTCGGCCTTGATGGCGGATGTGGATCTGATCCCCTCAGAGCGCCCCGCGCCACGGCAGATCCTTCCGGTTGAGCAACTGACGCCGAATCCCGACCAGCCTAGGCGCAGTTTTGCGGCCGAGGCGCTGCAAGAGCTTGCTGATTCGCTCAAGACCCGGGGCATGTTGCAGCCGCTGATCGTTCGGCCGCATCCGACGGATCGTGGTTTGTATCAGATCGTCGCGGGCGAGCGCCGCTGGCGTGCTGCGCAAATTGCCCAGCTTCATGAAGTCCCGGTTATCGTTCGTGAGCTTAGCGACACCGAAGTGCTGGAAGTTGCTATCGTTGAGAATATTCAACGCGCGGATTTGAATGCGATTGAAGAGGCGGCCTCGTACCGCCAACTCATGGATCGCTTTGGCCATACCCAGGAAAGGCTGGCCGATGCGCTGAACAAAAGTCGCAGCCACATCGCCAACCTGCTTCGGTTGCTGAATTTGCCCGATCAGGTGCAAGCTTGGCTCAAGGAAGGCAAGCTGACGGCGGGCCATGCCCGGGCCTTAGTTACTGCCACGAATGCTGTCGAGTTGGCGCGCAAGGTGATCGACAAGAACCTTTCTGTCCGCGAGACCGAGGAATTGGTGCGTCGTCAGGCCGAAGGTCCAAAGGCGCAAAAAAGCAAAAGCGTAAAGCAGGAAAAAGACGCCGACACACGCGCGCTAGAGGGGGATTTGACCGCCCATCTCAAGATGAGAGTTGCGATCAACCATTCCGGGACAGAGGGGGGGCAGGTCGTCGTTACCTATCGCGATCTGGACCAATTGGACCGGCTATGCCAGATACTGGCAGGCAGCTAAGACACTATATCTAGTATAAATATAGAAGAAATATACTAGATCAGCTGAAAACTAAAAAACCCCGGAGGATGGCTCCGGGGTTTTCCTGTCTTTAGGTGTCGTAAAATCAGCTTGCCGGGGTCGAACTGACACCGACCTTTGCAGGACGCAGCAGCCGGTCGTGCAGAATAAAGCCGTTGTCCATGACCTGGATGATATTCCCGGCTTTCGTACCTGGAACGGGCGCTTCGAACATGGCTTCATGCTGCTGCGGATCGAATTTCTCGCCTATGGCGGGGGTGATGACCCTGATGCCGTGCTTGGCGAAAACATTGTTCAATTCGCGCAGGGTCAGTTCGACACCTTCGATCAGGGCGGCTGCGGCCTCGCGCTGCTCATCACCTGCTGCGTCCAGTGCGCGGGTCAGCGCGTCATGAACCGGCAGCAGGTCGCGCGCCAGGCGCGAGCCGCCATATTGTTCCGCGTCGCGGCGGTCCTTTTCGGCGCGCTTGCGGGCGTTTTCGGCATCGGCCAGCGCGCGCATGAAGCGGTCGCGATATTCGTCCCGTTCGGCGACCAGCGCCTCGACATCGGGCGAGGGCATGTCATCGGCCAGAGGGTCGATGATTTCCTCATCCAGCGGGCTGCCGTTCGGGTTTTCGTTCGTCATGTCCTCATCATCCTTTCCGGCCAGAGATTAACCGGCCGACAAGCTGCGCAGTATAATCCACGATCGGCACGATGCGGCCATAGTTCAGCCGCGTCGGACCGATGACGCCGACCGCGCCAACAATCTTTCGGTCGGCATTCATATAGGGTGAAACTACGAGAGAGGAACCGGAAAGTGAAAAAAGCTTGTTCTCGGAGCCGATGAAAATGCGCACCCCTTCGCCCTGTTCGGCAAGCTCCAGGAATTCCGCGATGTCGCGCTTGCGTTCCAAATCGTCGAAAAGGGTGCGGATTCGATCCAGATCGGCCAGTTCATGCTCTAAAAGATTGGCGCGACCGCGCACGATAAGCCGGGGATCGCTGCTTTCCCCCTCCCACAGGGCCAAACCCGAGGAAATCAGCACAGCCGCCATGCTGTCCAGTTTTTGCCGGCTTGCCTCGATCTCATGTGCGACGCTGCGCCGCAGTTCGGCGAGGGTGCGACCTTCGGCCACGGCGTTCAGAAAGTTTGCCGCCTCGCGCATCGAACTGGCGGTGTGGCCGGGCGGGGGATTGAAGACGCGGTTTTCGACCCGGCCATCGGCAAAGACCAGCACGACCAGTGCCCGATCCGGGGCAAGGCTGACGAATTCGATATGGCGAACGGGCGCTTCCTGCTTGGGCATCAGCACCAGTGATGCTCCGTGGGTCAATGCCGACAGCGCGGTGCTGACCCGGTCCAGCATGGTGCCGGTATCGCGGCTGTCGTCGCCGAGCGTTTCGTCGATCATCTCGCGGTCGCTGGCCGAGACGGGTCCCGCCTCCATCAGGCCGTCCACGAACAACCGCAGCCCCAGTTGCGTTGGCATGCGCCCGGCCGAGATATGCGGGTGATCCAGCAGGCCCAGCAGTTCCAGATCCTGCATTACATTGCGGATGGTGGCGGCGCTGAGCTTTTCGGACAGTTCGCGTGTCAGGGTGCGCGAGCCGACGGGATCGCCGGTCGCAAGATAGGTTTCGACCACGCGCCGAAAGACTTCGCGTGAGCGGTCGTTGAGATCGGAAAGCAGCGCGGTTTCAGGTATTGGCATTTTGTCTGGACATTCACGGGTTGCGGTCAAGGGCTTCGGACCTGTATCTGGACGGCAAAACCCCCGAAAGGAATGAAAGATGCGTCCCTCTGGCCGGAATTTAAGTGATATGCGCCCGATTTCAATCGAAACGGGGATCATGCGCCATGCCGAGGGCTCTTGCCTGATTTCCTGCGGCGATACGCGCGTGCTTTGTTCGGCCTCGATCGAGGAAAAGGCGCCGCCCTTTCTCAAGGGGTCTGGCCAAGGCTGGGTGACGGCCGAGTATGGCATGCTGCCCCGGGCGACGAACAGCCGCAATCGGCGCGAGGCTGCGGCGGGCAAGCAATCCGGCCGCACGCAGGAAATCCAGCGCCTGATCGGTCGGGCCCTGCGCGCCGGCGTGGATCGCCGTGCCCTGGGCGAGCGGCAGATCGTCATCGACTGCGACGTGATCCAAGCCGATGGCGGCACCCGCTGCGCCTCGATCACCGGCGGCTGGGTGGCGCTGCGCTTGGCGGTGAACAAGCTGCTGAAGGCCGGAATCATCACCACCGACCCGATCATGGACCATGTGGCAGCAGTGTCCTGTGGCATCTATGCCGGCCAGCCGATCCTTGATCTCGACTATGCCGAGGACAGCGAGGCCGGCACGGATGGCAATTTCATCATGACCGGGGCAGGGCGGCTGATCGAGGTGCAGATGTCGGCCGAGGGCGCCACCTTCTCGCGCCCCGAGATGAACCAGTTGTTGGATCTGGCCGAAGCCGGCATCGCGGAACTGGTCCGCGCCCAGAACGAGGCTGTTGAATGCGCAAGCTGACGGAAAAAAAGCTGCTGGTCGCGACGCACAACAAGGGCAAGCTGGACGAAATCCGCGCCATGATGGCCCCCCACGGCATCGAGGTGACCAGCGCCGGAGAGATGGGCTTGCCCGAGCCGGCCGAGACCGAGGACAGCTTTATCGGCAACGCCCGCATCAAGGCGCGCGCTGCGATGCAGGCGACCGGTCTGCCGGTTCTGGCGGATGATAGCGGCATTACCGTGGACGGGCTGGACGGCGCCCCGGGCGTCTATACTGCCGATTGGGCCGAGACGCCGCAGGGGCGCGACTTCATGCAGGCCATGACCCGCACCTGGACCGAACTGGAAGCCAGGGGCGTTGCCGAGCCGCGCACCGCCCAGTTCCGCGCCACGCTGATCCTGTTGTGGCCCGACGGCCATGAAGAGATATTCGAGGGTGTGGCCCCCGGCCGGCTGGTCTGGCCGCCGCGCGGTGTGCAGGGCCATGGCTATGACCCGATCTTCGTGCCGGACGGCCATGACGTCACCTATGCCGAAATGCTGCCCGAGCAAAAGAACGCCATCAGCCACCGCGCCCGCGCCTTTCGCAAGTTGGAGACGCTCTTTGCGTAGGATATCCACCGGCTCGCCATTCGAATCCGCGCTGGGTTACAGCCGCGCGGTCGTCAAGGGGCCGTGGTGCTTCGTTTCGGGCACCACGGGCTACGATTACGCGGCGATGAAGATGCCCGACAGTCCGGCCGAGCAGGCACGGAATGCGTTTTCCACCATCTTCGCAACGCTGGCCGAGGCCGGTTTTGCGCCCGCCGATATCGTGCGGGTGCAATACACCATCATCGACCCGGCATTGGTCGATGAGATCGCCCCGGTGCTGGGCGAGGCGATGAAGGATGCGTTACCTGCCGCCACCATGGTTGTCGCGGGGCTTATCAGACCCGAAATGAAGGTCGAGATTGAAGTGACCGCTTTTCGGGAATGAACCAGCGCATGTCAGCCCCCACCGCCAGCACTGCGCCTCTTGCCCAAGACTGGCGGGCGGGCGGTTTCGGGCTTTACCTGCATTGGCCGTTCTGTGCCGCGAAATGTCCCTATTGCGATTTCAACAGCCATGTCGCGGCGGTGATCGACCAAAGCCGCTGGCTGGCCGCCTATCGCAGCGAAATCGCGCGGCTGGGGCGTGAAACCCCGGGGCGGGTGCTCAGCAGCATCTTTTTCGGCGGCGGCACGCCCAGTCTGATGGCGCCGGAAACCGTGGCCGGCGTGATCGAGGCCGCGCGGGCAGAATGGCCCTTTGCCAATAACATCGAGATCACGCTTGAGGCCAACCCGACCAGCGTCGAGATGGGCCGCTTTCGCGCCTATGCCGACGCGGGCGTCAACCGTGTGTCGATGGGCGTGCAGGCGCTGAGCGACGACGATCTGCGCCGCCTTGGGCGCATGCATTCGGTTGCCGAGGCCCGAGCGGCCTTCGACATCGCGCGGGATTGTTTCACGCGTGTCAGCTTTGACCTGATCTATGCGCGGCAGGATCAGGATCGCGCGCATTGGCGGCGCGAACTGTCCGAGGCGCTCGGCATGGCCGTCGATCACCTGTCGGCCTATCAACTGACCATCGAACCCGGCACCGCCTTTGGCGCTCGTCATGCCAAAGGCGGGCTCAGGGGCCTGCCCGATGACGACCTGTCTGCGGATATGTATCTTGATACGCAGGAAATCTGCGCGGCGGCCGGCATGCCCACTTACGAGATCTCGAACCATGCCCGGCCCGGTGCCGAAAGCCTGCACAACCTGGTCTATTGGCGGCAGGGGGATTGGGGGGCCGTGGGACCCGGTGCGCATGGCCGGCTGACGCTGCCCTCGGGCCGCTGGGCGACCGAGGCGCATACCGCCCCCGGAGCGTGGCTTGAGGCGGTCGAGGCGGGGGGCAACGGCGATAGTGGTCGCGAGATGCTGAACCTGTCCGACCGTGCGCTGGAGTATCTGCTGATGTCCCTGCGGCTGGCCGAGGGGCTGGATATCCCCCGCTATCTGGCCTTTGGTGCGCAACTGCCCCGGGACAGGATGGCGCATCTGGTCGAACTGGGGCTTGTCTCGCTCAGCGGGGATCGGCTGGCCGCGACACCTGCGGGGCGCCCGGTGCTGAATGCGATCCTGCGTGAACTGGCGGAATAAGATGCGGTATCTGTGGCTCTCGATCGGTTGGCTGTCTCTGATGCTGGGGGGAGTCGGGGTGTTTCTGCCGGTCCTGCCGACCGTGCCTTTCCTGCTGCTGGCGGTCTGGGCCTTTATGCGCTCATCGCCCCGATTGGGCGCGCGCATCATGCGCCATCCCAAGTTCGGCCCCCCGATCCGGGCATGGCGCAAACGCGGTATCATCAGCCGTAATGCAAAGATATGGGCCGTCACCGGCATGACGGTCGGTGTCGGCTGGGCGATCTGGCTGGGGCTTGATCCGCGGTTCATCGCCGCACAGGCGCTGACCTGTGCCGGCATTGCCGCATGGCTGGTGACCCGCCCCGAGGCCTGAGCAGCCCCGGAATACAACCTTTTGCCCACTTGTTCCGACCCCGCCATGGGGCGAACCTTCGTCCCATGGGTCCGAGGGGAGGATTTGGACAATGGTGGATACATCAGGGGTGAAAATTCATCCTGCAGTCGACAACGGCATCAAGCCGGCCACACCCGGGTTTTCGGGCGGCACGCTGCATTGCAAGTGCAGCACCAATCCGGTCCGCGTCGCGGTCCGCGCGCAGACTGCGCATAACCATGTCTGCGGCTGCACCAAGTGCTGGAAGCCCGAAGGGGCGATCTTTTCGCAGGTGGCGGTCGTAGGCCGCGACGCGATCGAGGTGCTGGAAGGCGCCGAGAAGCTTGCGGTGGTGAATGCCGAGGCCCCGATCCAGCGCCATCGCTGCCGGGATTGCGGCGTGCACATGTATGGCCGGATCGAGAACAAGGATCATCCGTTCTACGGGCTGGACTTCGTTCATACCGAACTGTCCGACGAAGGCGGCTGGTCGGCGCCGGAATTTGCGGCATTCGTCAGCTCGATCATCGAATCGGGGGTCGATCCCAGCCGCATGGATGCGATCCGCGCCAGATTGCGCGAACTGGGGCTGGAACCCTATGATGCGCTTTCGCCGCCGCTTATGGATGCGATCGCCACTCATATCGCCAAACGCTCCGGCGCTCTTGCGGCCTGAGCGTCCGGCAGATCACGACAACAAGCGGGGGTCGGTTTACCGGCCCCCGAGGCCATGACAAGAACAACGGGCCCCGGGCCGTGATGAAGGAGAACAGACTATGAGAACCCGTGCAGCCGTCGCACTGGAAGCCGGTAAGCCGCTGGAGATCATGGAGGTCAACCTCGAAGGTCCCAAGGCCGGCGAAGTGATGGTCGAAATCAAGGCCACCGGCATCTGCCACACCGACGAATTCACGCTGTCGGGCGCGGACCCCGAGGGGCTGTTTCCCTCGATCCTGGGCCATGAGGGCGCGGGCGTGGTGGTCGAGGTCGGCCCCGGCGTCACCTCGGTCAAGCCGGGCGATCATGTCATCCCGCTTTATACGCCCGAGTGCCGTCAATGCGCGTCCTGCCTGTCGGGCAAGACCAACCTTTGCACCGCGATCCGTGCGACCCAAGGGCAGGGGCTGATGCCCGATGGCACCACGCGCTTTTCCATGCTGGATGGCACCCCAATCTATCACTACATGGGCTGCTCGACATTTTCGAACTACACCGTGCTGCCGGAAATCGCGGTGGCCAAGGTTCGCGAGGACGCGCCTTTCGACAAGATCTGCTATATCGGCTGCGGCGTGACCACCGGCATCGGCGCGGTGATCAACACCGCCAAGGTCGAGATCGGGGCCAAGGCGGTCGTCTTTGGTCTGGGCGGTATCGGGCTTAATGTGCTGCAGGGTCTGCGGCTGGCCGGCGCGGACATGATCATCGGCGTCGATCTGAACGACGACAAGAAACCGATGGCCGAGCATTTCGGCATGACGCATTTCATCAACCCGAAGAATTGCGAAAACGTGGTGCAGGAAATCGTCAACCTGACCAAGACGCCCTTCGACCAGATCGGCGGTGCGGATTACAGCTTTGACTGCACCGGCAACGTCAAGGTGATGCGCGACGCGCTGGAATGCACCCATCGCGGCTGGGGCCAGTCGATCATCATCGGCGTGGCGCCCGCCGGCGCCGAGATCAGCACCCGTCCGTTCCAGCTTGTCACCGGCCGGGTCTGGAAGGGCACGGCATTCGGCGGCGCCCGCGGCCGCACCGATGTGCCGCAGATCGTCAACTGGTACATGGACGGCAAGATCGAGATCGATCCGATGATCACCCACACGCTGAAGCTCGACGACATCAACAAGGGCTTCGACCTGATGCATTCGGGGGAATCCATCCGCTCGGTCGTGCTTTACTGATCGTCAACGGCTGCTTAGTTAAAAGGACGGCGGGGGCGGGCGACCGGACCCGCCGTCAACATGAAAGGACCGATCATGGCAAAGCATTTCCACCTGGACGACGATGACGACGATGAAGACGAGCGCCACCAGGAGGGGTCGAAGGACGAAGGGCTCGGCCTGCCCGAGGGTGACAAGATCGGCAAGCTGTATTTCAAATCGCGCACGGTGATCGTCGCGGGCCCGATCACCGACAAGCTGGCGCAGCGCACCGTGGCGCACCTGCTGGCCTTGGCCGAGGATAGCGACGCCCCGATCAACATGCTGATTTCCTCGCCCGGTGGGCATGTCGAATCCGGCGACATGATCCATGACGTTATCAAGTTCATCCGTCCGACCGTGCGCACCATCGGTTCGGGCTGGGTCGCCTCGGCCGGGGCGTTGATCTTTGTCGGCGCGGAACGGGAAAACCGTTACTGCCTGCCCAATACCCGCTTCCTGATCCATCAGCCCTCCGGCGGGATCGGCGGCACCTCGACCGACATGATGATCCAGGCCGAACAGGTCCGCCTGATGCGCGACCGGCTGAACCAGATCTTTGCCGATGCCACCGGCCAGCCGGTCGAGCGGATCGAAAAGGACACCCAGCGCGATTTCTGGCTGAATACGCAAGAGGCGCTGGACTATGGCTTGCTGGGCAAGGTCATCCGCTCGGCGGATGAGCTGAAATGAGCGGGGGCGGGACAGGTATCCTGATCCGTCCCGCCACGCCTGACGACCATCAGGCGATCTGGACCATCCTGGAACCGGTCTATCGGGCGGGCGAAACCTATTGCATTCCGCCCGACATCACCGGGGACGAGGCGCTGGCCGACTGGTTTGCCGCGCCTTTCACCGCTTTCGTGGCCGAACTCGACGAGCGGGTTCTGGGCACCAGCCATGTCGGCCGCAACCGGCCCGGCCCGGCTGGCCATGTGGCCAACGCCAGCTTTGCAACGCATCCCGATGCGCGGGGCCGCGGCATAGCCCGGGCGCTGGTCGCTCACGCCAAGGACTGGGCGCGGGCGCAGGGCTTTCGGGCGATGCAGTTCAATTTCGTCGTCGCAACCAATGCCGACGCCGTTCATTCGTGGCAGAAAGCCGGTTTCGATATTGTCGGCCGGCTGCCAGGTGCGTTTCTTCATCCCCGACATGGCTATGTGGACGCGCTGGTCATGTTTCACGACCTGACAGAAGGGAAGAACCCATGACGCTGGCCTATGAAACCGTATCGGAAAACCGCAGCTTCGGCGGCATTCAGGGCGTCTATCGCCACCAATCGCAGGCGACCGGCACGCCGATGACCTTTGCGGTCTACCTGCCGCCCGACGCCCAGCACGGCAAGGTGCCGGTGTTGTGGTATCTTTCGGGCCTGACCTGCACGCATGAAAACGCCATGACCAAGGCCGGCGCGCAGGAATGGGCGGCTGAATACGGTATCGCGCTGATCTTTCCCGATACCTCGCCGCGCGGCGAGGGCGTGGCCAATGACGAGGCTTATGATCTGGGTCAGGGCGCCGGCTTTTATGTCGATGCGACCGAGGCGCCTTGGGCGCCGCATTTCCGCATGTGGCACTATATCACCCACGAATTGCCGGAACTGGTCTTTGGCAATTTCCCGCTGGATCGCGAGGCGCAGGGCATCACCGGACACTCCATGGGCGGTCACGGCGCGCTGACCATCGCCATGACCTTTCCCGAACGCTACAAATCCGTCTCGGCCTTTGCACCGATCGCGCATCCCAGCGAATCCGACTGGGGCCGCAAGCAGTTCGCCGCCTATCTGGGCCAGGACCGCAGCGCTTGGGAAAGGCATGATTCGACCCTGCTGATGCGTCAACGCGGCTATCCGGGTGAGGTCCTGATCGATCAGGGCAGCAGCGACCAGTTCCTCGACCTGCTCAAGCCCGAGGCGCTGGCCCACGCCATGGCCGAACGCCGCCAGCCCGGCACATTCCGCATGCAACAGGGTTATGATCACAGCTATTTCTTCATCCAGACCTTCATGGCCGACCATGTTCGCTGGCATGCCGAACGGCTTGGTTGACCCGCGGAGGATGTTTTGGGGGCCGGCCGGGGTGATTGCCCCATACCTATTGCCGTATTTCCCTAATACTTTGGTCCAATGACCCTACCGGCCGCGTTGACGCAAGTGCGGCCGGACCCGAACCTTCCGTTATAAGGTGTGTGCGCTTGAGGAGAGGCGCGACCACCGGCATGTGGAGGAAAATCATGAAAAACCTGCTGAACGGCGCCTGTGTTGCGCTGCTCATGTCCGGCACGGCGGCGCTGGCCAATGACAGCGTACTGGCTGAGATCGCCAAACCCCAGCAATGGGCGATCCAGATGGGCGATTACGCGAACACGCGGTATTCGACGCTGGATCAGATCAACAAGGACAACGTCAAGGATCTGCGCGTCGCCTGGACCTTTTCAACCGGGGTGCTGCGTGGGCATGAAGGTGCGCCGCTGGTGATCGGCGACGTCATGTATGTCCATACCCCCTTTCCGAACAACGTCTTCGCACTGGACCTGAACGACAACGGCAAGATCCTGTGGAAGTATGAGCCGCAGCAGGATCCCAACGTCATTGCGGTGATGTGCTGCGATACCGTCAATCGCGGCCTGTCCTATGCCGACGGCATGATCCTGCTGGGTCAGGCCGATACCACGGTCGTGGCTCTGGATGCCAAAACCGGCGAGGTGAAGTGGACCAACAAGATCGGTGATCCGGGCATCGGCGAGACGCTGACCGCCACGGTCGTTCCGGTCAAGGACAAGGTTCTGGTCGGTATCTCGGGCGGCGAATACGGCGTCCGTGGCCGGATGACTGCGCTGAACCTGTCCGACGGGACCGAGGCGTGGAAAGCCTATTCCACCGGGCCTGACGACGAGATGCTGGTCGATCCCGAAAAAACCACCCATCTTGGCAAGCCGATCGGTGCCGACAGCTCGCTCAACAGCTGGGAAGGCGATCAGTGGAAAATCGGCGGCGGCACGATCTGGGGCTGGTTCTCGTATGATCCAGACCTGAATCTGGTCTATTACGGCACCGGCAACCCCTCGACCTGGAACCCCTCGCAGCGGCCGGGCGACAACAAATGGTCTATGACCATCATGGCGCGGGATGCCGACACCGGCATGGCCAAGTGGTTCTATCAGATGACGCCGCATGACGAATGGGACTTTGACGGCGTCAACGAAATGATCCTGACCAACCAGACGGTCGATGGTCAGGAACGCAAACTGCTGACCCATTTCGACCGCAACGGTCTGGCCTATACCATGGACCGCGAAACCGGCGAGCTGCTGGTGGCCGAGAAATTCGATCCTGTGGTGAACTGGACCACCGGCGTCGATATGGACCCGAATTCGGAAACCTTTGGCCGCCCGGCCGTGGTCGCCGAGTTTTCGACCGCCCAGAACGGCGAGGATGAGAATACCACCGGCGTCTGCCCGGCGGCACTGGGCACCAAAGACCAGCAGCCGGCGGCCTTCTCGCCCAAGACCAACCTGTTCTATGTGCCGACCAACCACGTCTGCATGGATTACGAACCGTTCCGCGTGGCCTATACTGCGGGCCAACCTTATGTCGGCGCCACCTTGTCGATGTATCCCGCCCCCAACAGCCATGGCGGCATGGGCAACTTTATCGCCTGGGACAACACCACGGGCGAGATCAAGTGGTCGCTGCCGGAACAGTTCTCGGTCTGGTCGGGTGCGCTGGCAACTGCGGGTGACGTGGTCTTCTATGGCACGCTCGAGGGCTTTTTGAAGGCCGTGGATGCAACGACGGGTGAAGAACTCTACAAATTCAAGACCCCCTCGGGCATCATCGGTAACGTGATGACCTACGAACATGGCGGCAAACAGTATGTCGGCATCCTGTCGGGTGTCGGCGGCTGGGCCGGGATCGGCCTTGCGGCTGGCCTGACCAACCCCAACGAAGGCCTTGGCGCGGTGGGCGGCTATGCCTCCTTGTCGCAATACACCGAGCTGGGCGGTCAACTGACCGTGTTCGAACTGCCGGGCTAATACTTTGGTGCAGAAAAGCAAACTGTGACTCGAAACTCGCCGCCCCAAGGGTAACCTTGGGGCGAGCGATCATCTTCGGGTGACAGCCAGGGAGGAAATTCATGACGAGCAAGACGACCGCCAGTCTGATGGCGATCTGTGTCGCGTGTGCGACTTGTGCCATCACCGGAACGGCCCTTGCGCAGACCACGGACACGCCCCCGGCGCAGGCCGGGGCCGGCGCTGCCGCCGCCGTTTCGGGGGATGCGCAGCAAGAGCAGGCCGCAAAGGAGGAACCGCAGACCGAGGAAGCGGGCGCCAAAACCGCCCTGCCGAATGGCACCGACATCACCCCCGACCATCTTGAGAACGGCCGCTGGTATACGGTCGACGATATCCCGACCTACAAGATCACGGACGGCAAGATCGATTATGCGACGTTTTCGGGCTATCGCCGTTATTCGGCGGAGTGCCACGTCTGCCACGGCCCGGACGGCGAAGGCTCGACCTATGCGCCGGCGCTGAAGACCTCGGTGCTGACCCTCGACTATTACGATTTTCTGGAAATCGCCGCGTCGGGTAAACAAGAGGTGAACAAGGCCGCCAATCTGGTCATGCCAGCTTTTGGTACCAACAAGAACGTCTGGTGCTATATTGACGATATCTATGCCTATCTGCTGGCGCGGGGCACTGGCGATCTGCCACGGGGCCGCCCGGCGAATAAAGAGGACAAGTCCGATGAATTTGCTGCGCAGGAAGATTCCTGCATGAGCGGATGAGACCCGCCCTCGCCCTTGCGGCTCTGTTGATCTGCGCCGTGACAACCGTCTCGGCGCAGGTTGCCGATCTGCGCTCAAAGACCGAGTTCAGGGTTTGTGCCGATCCCGCCGCCGTGCCGATGTCGTCGGAAGACGGCCAAGGGTTTGAAAACCGCATCGCTGAGCTTTTCGGTGAAAAGCTGGGCCTGCCGGTGGTCTATACATGGTTCCCGCAGGGACCCGGCTTTATCCGCAAGACCCTGCGCGCCGGGCTGTGCGATGTCGTCATCGGCTATGCCCAGGGCGACGAGATGGTGCAGAACACCAACCATTACTATACCTCGGCCTATGGTATCGTAACGCGCAAGGACAGCCCGCTGGCCTCGGTCGAAACGCTGGAGGATCCGGCGCTGCAGGATCATCCCATCGGGGTCGTGGCAGGAACGCCGCCTGCGACAAATCTTGCGCGGGCCGGGCTGGCCAAGAATATGCGCGGCTGGGACCTGTTCGTGGATCGCCGGGTCGAGGATCCGGTGGGCGAGATGCTGGCGCAGGTGAAGTCCGGCGAACTGGCTGCCGCGGTGATCTGGGGTCCGCTGGCCGGGCCGCTGGTCAAGCAGGATGCCGATCTGCAATTCACGCCGCTGCTCAAGGAAACCAGCGGGCCGCGCATGTTCTATCGCATCACCATGGGGGTGCGGTTGGGCGAACAGGAATGGAAGCGGCAATTGAACAGCCTGATCCGGCGGCACCAGGACGAAATCGACGTCGTTCTGCGTGATGCCGGGGTGCCGCTTCTGGACGATTATGGCAAGTCGTTGAAACCATGAAATGGGCCGGGGCAGTGTTGGCGATCCTTTTGGCCGGCGCTGCCCCGGCCCAGACCCGTGCGCAGGTGCCCGAGCCGCAGGATTTCCACGGCGAACCCTATCGTGCCGAAACCCCCGCGACGCTGGCCGGCGCAAGGGTGGTCGGAGCGACCGAGGCGGTGGAACTGCACAAGGCCGGAGTGCCCTTCATCGACGTGCTGCCGCGCACCGCCCGACCCGAGGGCCTGCCCGAAGGGACACTGTGGAATGCGCCGCCGCATCTTTCGATACCGGGCGCCACCTGGCTTTACGATACCGGCTATGACCGGCTGGCGCCCGCAGAACAGGCTCGGCTGGCCGATGGGCTGGCCCGGCTTTCAGGGGACGACAAGGCCGCGCCCATGGTGGTCTTTTGCAAGCGCGACTGCTGGATGAGCTGGAATGCCGCCAAGCGCGCCGTTGCGCTGGGCTACAGCGGGGTAATCTGGTTTCCCGAAGGTGTCGATGGCTGGCAGGAGCGGGGCGGTGTGCTGGAACCCGTCACACCTGCCCCTTAAGGCCGCCCCCCCGACCCGTCGGGCAGGGGCGGAACCCCTGACCTGGATGCGCGCCGGTTGTCCCGGCAGCAGGGTCACTCTGCCTTGCCGAACTTTTCGACCAGTGCGTCGAACCCGGCCTGATAGACCCCGGTGACCGCCTGTGTCGCCGCTTCGTCGCTTAGCTCGGCAGGGGGATCGTTGTTCGGATAGCCCCGATAAAAGCCGCCCTTCCAATGAACCAGTGCCTTGCCGCCTTCGTCCTTGACGCAAAGGGTCGAGGCATAGTTGGTCACCGGCAGGACCGTCACGTCGACCTCGGCGATGCGATAGGAATAGCAGTGTTTCTCGGGCTGCCATTTCGTCAGCGTCTCGGTGATCGTCGGGTCACCGGCATCGGATTTCAGATGCAGCACGCGGGTTGATGTTTCGGGTTGGTCGGCCGCCCCATCTCCGGTCAGCTCCAGGCTGGCGATCGCGGGATGCCAGCTCATATCGTCGAACTTGCCGATGACGGCCCAGACCTCGTCGGGCGTCGCATCCAGCTTTTGCTGCATTTCCAGCTTCAGCCGGGCAGGTCCATGTGCCTGTGCGGCGGGGGCCAAAGCCATGGCCGCCCCCATCGTCAGGGCCAGCAGTCGAATCATCAGTCACTCCTCCCGAAAGATGATGTTTTTCAAAAGATACAGATATCCGCGGCGAAAGCTTTCGTCGGTATTGCCGCGGATATCGACCACGCCGGCGCGGACCGTTTCGCCGCTGGCCGCGTCGCGGATGTAAAGATTCAGCGCCAGGATCAGGTTCGACACCTTCTGCACCTCGCCCGAGACGGCGTAATGCGCGCCCATCTCGCGCGCGATGCGAATGTCCTGACCATTGGATTTTGTCGGGTTCTTGATTTTTGCCATCTGCTCGGCGGGTGGCTCCAGCAGGGTAAAGCCCCGACTGCGCAGATCCTCGGCGATGACGTCCTCGGCCATTTCGATGCGGCGGGTTTCATCGTCGCGCACGCCGTTGATGGTGCCTTCGGTCGAGGTGTCTATGAAATGCAGGCCGAACCAGGCCGCGCTGCCGGGCGGCGGAACCGACCCGTGCGCCGGCTGGTCCGCCCCGGCGCCGGATCCGGTCAGGGCGGCAACGCAGGCGATCAGGATAAGCCGCGAAAATGCCATGCGCAGAACATGCGCCCGACGCGCCGCGGCCGTCCATAGGACGAAAGTCCCTAATACTTAGGTGGCGGGGCATTTTCCCCGGATAAATACAGGGTATTTCGCGGGTTGGCGCAGGCGGATTGGCCCGGCATGATGCGTGGGGGAGGAAGGCAATGACAGGCAGAATCATCATACTTTTGGCGGGTTTGTCCGTGACGGGCCCTGCCCTTGCGCAAGATGCCGCGCAGCCGCAGACCGTTCGCGCTGCGGTGCTGCGGGTGGATGTGCCCCGCCTGCCGCCCATCTCGCGGTTGCGAACCGCGCCCGAGGATCTGGCCTTTGCCGGTGCGCGACTTGCCATCGAGGATAACGACACCACCGGCCGCTTCATGAACCAGGATTTCGAGGCGCTGGAGGTTGCCGCCACGCCCGAAACCGCAGCGGCCGAGATGGACAAGCTGCTTGCCGAAGGCATTCCCTTTATCGTGACGCTGGCCGACGACGCCCAGACGCTGGCGCTGGCCGATCAGGCCGGAGACGGTGCCTTGGTGCTGAATGCGCGTGCCCGGGGCGACAATCTGCGCGGCGCGGATTGCCGTTTCAACGTGATCCATACCGCGCCCAGCTATGCCATGCTGGCCGATGGGCTGGCGCAGTTCCTGATGTGGAAGAAATGGCCGAACTGGTTCCTGATCGCCGGCAGCCACCCCGAGGATGTGGCGCTGGCCGATGCCTATCGCCGCGCCGCGACCAAGTTCGGTGCCAAGATCGTCGAAACCCGCACCTATGAGGATACGGGCGGCAGCCGGCGCAGCGACAGCGGACACGTGCAGGTTCAAAGCCAGATGCCGGTCTTTACCCAGCGCGCGCCGGCATATGACGTGCTGATCGCCGCCGATGAAAACGACGTCTTTGCGGATTGGCTGCCTTTTGCCACCTGGGATCCGCGACCGGTAGTGGGCTCGGCGGGGCTGGTGCCGCGCAGTTGGGCGCCTTCGTTGGAAGCATGGGGCGCCACACAATTCCAGAACCGTTTCGAAAAGCTTGCCAATCGCCCGATCCGCGAAGAGGATTACCAGACTTGGGTGGCGCTGCGCATGATCGGCGAGGCCGCGACGCGCACGCAAAGCACCGATCCCGTCACGTTGAAAGAGTTCATGCTGTCCGAGAACTTTGAGGTCGCAGGCTTCAAGGGGCAGAAACTGACCCTGCGCGACTGGGACCACCAGTTGCGACAGCCGATCCTGTTGGCGACGGATACCGTCACCGCCTCGGTCAGCCCGCAGGACCAGTATCTGCACCAGCACTCGGCGCTGGATACGCTGGGCCTCGACCGGCCCGAAACCGAATGCAAATTCTGAGGTGAAAAGATGAGAACGCTCCTGACCCTCTGTCTGCCCGTCCTTATTGCCGCCTCGCCTGCGCTGGGGAACCGGGTCTTTGTCAGCAATGAAAAAGGCAATGACGTCACCGTGCTGGACAGCGACACGCTGGAGGTGATCGGCACCTATCCGGTCGGCGCACGTCCGCGTGGCATCACCATCAGCCCCGACGGCAAGGAACTGTATGTCTGCGCCTCGGACGACGATCTGGTGCGGGTGTTCAACCCCGAGACCATGGAAGAGATGCACACGCTGCCCTCGGGTCCCGACCCGGAGCTGTTCGTGCTGCACCCCTCGGGCAATCCGCTTTATATCGCGAACGAGGACGACAACCTCGTGACCGTGGTCGATACCCAGACCCACAAGGTGCTGGCCGAGATCCCGGTGGGTGTCGAACCCGAGGGCATGGGCGTCAGCCCCGATGGAAAGGTGGTCATCAACACCTCGGAAACCACCAACATGGCGCATTTCATCGACAGCGAAAGCTTTGAGATCTTCGCCAACGTGCTGGTGGATTCGCGCCCGCGTTTCGCACAATACAACGATGCCGGAACCAAGCTTTACGTCAGTTCGGAAATCGGCGGCACGGTCAGCGTGATCGACCCGGCTACCCAGGAGATCACCAAGAAGATCAGCTTCGAGATCCCCGGCGTCTTGCCCGAGGCCATCCAGCCGGTCGGCGTGCGCGTGACCAAGGACGGCAAGAAGGTCTTTGTCGCCCTGGGTCCGGCCAACCGCGTGGCGGTCATCAACGGCGAGACCGACGAGGTCGAGGAATATCTGCTGGTCGGCCAGCGCGTCTGGCAGATGGCATTCACGCCGGACGAGAAATACCTGTTCACCACGAACGGCAATTCCAACGATGTCTCGGTGATCGACGTGGCGGCGCTAAACGTCGTCAAATCCGTGCCCGTGGGCCAGCAGCCCTGGGGCGTGGTCGTCGCACCCAACTGAACCGACAGGATAATGAGGGAGGAATGAATATGACCCGTTTGCTGACGATCCTGCTGCTTATGGCCGGGCTCGCCGCGCCTGCCACGGCGCAAGAGACCGCGCCGGACGCCGGCACCCCCGAGGCCGGTGCCGCGGCCGATGGTGCTGCCGCCGCCGAACAGGACGACGATGATGATGACGACGACGATGGCGATGATGCCGGCGGCGAAGCGGGCGTGCATGAGGCGGGTGCCAAGTTCGACTATGGTTTCTCGGGGCTTCTGGCGCGCGATAACCGCACCGATCTCGCTCCGCTGACGCTGGCGTCGGGGCAGCCGGTCGCAACGGACGAATACAAGCTGAAATCGGGCGGCTACTACCGCATCGACATCAACGCCGATGGCAGTCAGGAACTGGCACTTTCGGGCGGCGACTTCTTCCGCGCCGTCTGGGTTAACGAGATCGTGATCAATGACATCGAGATCCGACCCATGGGCGTGCATTCGCTGGAATTCGACGATGCCGGCACCGCCACGTTCAGCTTTATCGCCATTGTTCCCGGCCGCTATACGCTGTCGATCCCCGGCTCGCATGGTGAAACCCAACAGGCTGTGTTCAATATCCAGTAAAGGGTGCGCGGGGCCCTTGGGCTCCGCCTCCGTCAAATGCCGCAAGACGCGCTTTCCATACAGAATGTCAGCCACAATTTCGGCAGCTTTCAGGCGTTGAAGGACGTGTCGCTGACGGTGCCGCGCGGCGGTTTTACCGCGCTTCTTGGTGTGAACGGCGCGGGCAAGACCACGCTGTTTTCACTGATCACCCGGCTTTACGACAATCGCTCGGGGCGGATCGAGGTTGCAGGCCATGACCTGCGGCACAAACCCGGCGCCGCATTGGCACGGCTGGGCGTGGTGTTCCAGTCCCGTGCGCTGGATGCCGACCTGACCGTGGCGCAGAACATGGAATATCATGCGGCCCTGCATGGCATCCCCCGGCGCGAGGCGCGGGTGCGCGCCGTCGAAGTGCTGGCGCAGGTGGACCTGTCGGACCGGCTGGATGCCAAGGTCTCGGCGCTGTCGGGCGGACAGCAGCGCCGCGCCGAGATCGCCCGCGCGCTGATCCACCGGCCCCAGATCCTGCTGCTGGACGAGGCCACCGTGGGGCTGGACGTGAAATCCCGTGCCGAGGTGGTGGCCCTGACCCGCGAGCTGACGCGCGGCGGCGTTTCGGCGCTTTGGGCCACGCATATCCTTGACGAAATCCGCCCCGAGGACGGACTGGTCATCCTGCACAAGGGCGAGGTGCTGGCGCATGGCAATGCCGGACAGATCGGAGGCGACGATCTGACCGCCACTTTCCTGCGCCTGACCGGAGAGCAGGTATGAGCCACCGACTGACGCCGCGCATGTGGCTGACCGCCTTTTCAGGCATTGCCCGGCGCGAAACGCTGCGCTTTGTCAGCCAGCGCGGTCGCTTCCTTGCCGCGCTGGTGCGGCCCTTGGTGTGGCTTTTCATCTTTGCCGCCGGCTTTCGCGCGGTTCTGGGCCTGTCGATCACACCGCCCTATCAGACCTATGTGCTTTACGAGGTCTATGTGACGCCCGGACTTTGTGCGATGATCCAGTTGTTCAACGGCATGCAGTCGTCGCTTTCGATGGTCTACGACCGCGAGACCGGGGCGATGCGCACCTTGCTGGTCAGCCCGTTTCCGCGCTGGTTCCTTTTGGCCAGCAAGCTTGTCGCGGGGGTGATCGTGTCGCTTATCCAAGTCTATGTCTTTCTGGCCATTGCATGGTTCTGGGACGTGCGCCCGCCCGTCATCGGCTATCTGACCGCGCTGCCGGCGCTGTTTCTGACCGGGCTGATGTTCGGGGCGATGGGGTTGTTCCTGTCTTCGACCATCCGGCAGCTGGAAAACTTTGCCGGCGTGATGAATTTCGTCATCTTCCCGATGTTTTTCGCCTCCAGCGCGCTTTATCCGCTGTGGCGAATGAACGAAAGTTCGACGCTCTTGCATGACATCTGCGCCATCAACCCCTTCACCCATGCGGTTGAGTTGATCCGCTTTGCCCTTTACGCGCGCTTCGATCTTCTGTCCTTCTTGGTGGTGTCGGGTTGCCTGATCCTGTTCTTTGCAGGGGCGGTCTTCATGTATGATCCGGCCAAGGGGCTTTGGGCCCGCAGAAAGGGGGGAGCATGAAATATCTGGTTCTGGCGGTATGCCTGCTGGCCGCGCCCGCGGCGCATGCGGAAAACGGCACCGATCCCGACTGGCCGTGCGTGCAGCGCAAGCAGCCGCATCTGTCGTTGGGGCAGATGTGGAGCGGGCCCGAGCCGGACGAGGCTGCGCGCGAACTGGCCCGCAAGCCCGAAATCGCCGCGCTGGCCGACCGGCTGGAGCAGCGCCGCCTGCCGCTGGCCGACGCCGAGGCTGAGATCGCCGATTTCGTCAAAGGCGCGGATAACGAGGAGTTGACCGCGCTGATGGTCGCGATCTTCGACCGGGTCGAGCCGCACCGCGCCGCGCTGATCGCCGGCATTGCCCGCTATGGCCATAAGCAGGTCGATCTGGCACAAAGGATCGAAGATCATCGCGGGAAGATGGAAGAGATGCAAAAGGCCGAAGCGCCCGATTTCGATGCCATCGACGCCGAGGAAGAACGGCTCGACTGGGATATGCGCATCTTTCAGGACCGCCAGCAGGCGCTGACCTATGTCTGCGAAACCCCGGTCATCCTTGAGCAGCGGGTGTTTGCCCTGGCGCGCGCCGTCCAGGCGGGCCTGAAATGAGCCTGCCGCCTGCCATCATTCTGGCCGGGGGGCTGTCCAGCCGCATGGGCGGCGGCAACAAGGCCCTGCGGGTGCTGGCGGGCGAAACGCTGCTTGATCGGGTGATCGGGCGGCTTGCGCCGCAATGCGGGCGGCTTGCCATCAATGCCAATGGCGAGCCCGGGCAATTCGCGGCATACGGATTGCCGGTGATCGCGGATAGTATCGGCGGCTTTGCCGGACCGCTGGCCGGGGTGCTGGCCGGCATGGAGTGGGCGGCGGGCGAAGGCGCGGACAGTGTGGTCAGCGTCAGCGTCGATACGCCCTTCCTGCCCGAGGACCTGCTGCATCGCCTGCAAGAGGCGCGCGGCCGCTCGGGCGTCGCCATCGCCGCCAGTGCGGATGAAAGCGGCGAATTGCGCGACCATCCGACCTGCGCGCTTTGGCCCGTGTCGCTACGCGACGAATTGCATGAGGCGTTGGAATCCGGGCTGCACCGGATCGGTCAGTTCGCGGCGGCCCATGATCCGGGGCGCGCAGTGTTCGACAGCCGTCCGGTGGACCCGTTCCTGAACCTCAACACCCCCGAGGATCTGGCCCGGGCCGAGCGGCTGATCTAGACGCCATAGCGCCTTAGCAGCCGGTGCAGCGCGACGGCAACAATGCGCGCGAAGATCACCGTCAATACCGACAGCACCAGCAGGGCGGCAAAGACCAGATCGGTCTTCATCCGGCCATTGGCATGGATCATCAGCGCGCCAAGACCGCGCGCGCCGCCCACCCATTCGCCGATCACCGCGCCGATGGGGGCATAGACCGCCGCCAGCCTCAGGCCGGTGGCTAGGCTGGGCAGGGCTGCCGGGATACGCAGGTGGCGCATGATGCGGATGCGACTGGCCCCCATGACCTGCGCCAGATCCAGCGCCGGCCGAGGGGTCCGCATCAGCCCGTCCAGAAAGGCGCTGGCCACCGGGAAGAACACGATAAGCACGGTCATGGCGATCTTGGGCGCCATGCCGAAGCCCAGCCACAGTGTCAGGATCGGTGCCAGCGCAAAGACCGGGATGGTCTGGCTGAAGGTCAGGATGGGTCGCAAGACGCCGGTCAGCCGTTCCGAAAATCCCATGGCGATCGCCAGCATGGCGCCAAGAGCCGAGCCAAGCGCAAAGCCCAGCACCACTTCCGCCAGGGTAAAACCGGCATGGCGGGCGATCTCGGCCCGGTTCAGCCACAGCGCCTCCAGAACCGCCATCGGGGAGGGCAGCAGAAAGGACGGCATTCCGGCCAGCCAGATGATCCCCTGCCAAAGCGCCAGCATGGCGACAATCAGCGCGGCGGTGGTCTTCATGCCATCATCCCCCGCATCAGGTCGGCTTGCAGGGCCAGCACCTCGGGTGCGTCATAGGGCCGGGCGGCGCCTTTCGGCCGGGGGGTCGGGATGGACCATTCGGTCAGCCCGGTTTCATGCAGCAGGAGGATGCGGTCGCCCAACCGCGCGGCCTCGGCCGGGTCATGGGTGACAAGAAGCACCGTGCGCGTATCGAACAATCGTGCCGACAGGTCCTGCATTTGCGCCCTTGTGCGCGCGTCGAGCGCCGAAAAGGGCTCATCGAGCAGCACCAGCGGCCGGTCCTCGAACAGGGTTCGGGCAAGGGCTACGCGCTGGCGCTGACCGCCTGAAAGTTTTGCCGGCAGGTGGTGGGCGCGTTCGGTCAGTCCCACGGCCTCGATCAGCCCTGCCGCGCGGGTGGCGGGGTCGGCCGGGGGCTCTGCCCTCCGCCGGACCGGCCCCTCGACGGGGCCGCTCTGGCGTCCCCCGGGATATTTGGGCACGAAAGAAGCCGGCAGAGTGCCCCGAAGGCGTGCGCCCAGCGTGACATTGCCGGTCACGTCGAGCCATGGGATCAGGCCGGGGTCCTGCGCCATCAGGGCGACTGGGCGGTTGCGCATCACCTCGCCTTCGAAACGGGCGCCGGTTTCCAGCCCTGCGATCAGACGCAGGATCGTCGATTTGCCCACGCCCGAGGGGCCGAGCAGGCAGGTCCAGCCGCCCGGGTCGAGCACCAGTTCGACATGCGCGAAGAGCGACGTCTCGCCGACCCAGGCGCGGCCCCGGACGGTGGCGGCGGGGGTCATTCGCGCCCAAGCTCCCAAAAGCTGACTTCCAGCCGCGTGGCTGTGGCGAAGCGTTGCGACAGCTTGGTCCAGCGCGGGCTTTGTTCCGGTGCCGGGCCGAGCCGTTTGAGAATGGCACTGTCCAGCAAGGTGCCGGCAGAGTGGCAGGCGGCCTGATATTCCGCCCCGGCATAGGTGTCGATCCATTCGCGATAGGGCGTGTCGGGCGCGACCTCTTGCGCGAGCCGCAGTCCGATTTCGCCATAGCCCAGCACGCAGGGCATCAGCGCCGCCAGCAGGTCGAGGAAATCGCCCGAATAGCCCGCCTCGAGCACATAGCGCGTATAGGCGATATTCGTGACGGCCTCTTGCGCGTTGGCCAGCACCTCGGGGCCCATGCCGGCGCGGGCGCAGGTCTGGACATGCAGGCCCATCTCGTGATCCAAGAGCGTGTGGACGGTCGCGGAACAGGCCCGCATCTCGTCCAGATCGCCGGCTTTGACGATGGCCAGCGCCCATGCGCGGGAAAAATTCTGCAAAAACAGATAGTCCTGCACCAGATATGTCAGGAAGCAGGACTGCGGCAGGGTTCCGTCACGCAGCCCTTCGACAAAGGGGTGGCGGGTATAGGCGTCCCAATCCGGTTGCGCCGCCGCCCGCCAGGCCGCGAAGGCGTCCCCGTAGCCTGTCATTGCTCTGCCCCCACATCCAGCGCCAGATCCGAGACGGGCAGCACGCTGTCCACCAGACCGGCGTCGTGCAGGAAGCTTTCGAACCGGGCGTAGCGGCCCTGATCCAGCGCGGCGGGGCTTTGCGAGAAGCGGGGCAGCGTGTCCTGCCATGCCTGCGCGTTCAGTTCATCGCGCAAATCCGGGGCGGTGGCCGAGAACAGTTCCCAGCTTTCGTCGGGGTGGTTGACCATGTATTGCGCGCCACGTTCGACCGCATGCAACATGCGACGGGTGCGGTCGGGGTCCATCTTGGCGGGATTGGCGACGAAGATCAGTTCGTCATAGGTCGGAACGCCCTGTTCCTCGACAAAGAAGCAACGACCTTCGGCGCCTTCCAGCCGCATCTGGGTCAGTTCGAAGTTGCGGTAGGCGCCGATGGTGGCATCGACCTGCCCGGCGATCAGGGCGGGCGAAAGCGACCAGTTCACGTTCACCATCTCGACATCCTGCATGGTCAGGCCGGCCGTCTTGAGGATCTGGCCCACCAGCGCCTCTTCCACACCTGAGACGGAGTAGCCGATTTTCCTGCCCTTGAGGTCTGCGATTTCCTGCACTGGGCCGTCGGCCTTGACCATCAGGCAATTCAGGGGTGTCGCGATCAGCGTGCCGACACGTTTCAGCGGCAGCCCCTCGTGCACTTGCAGATGCAACTGCGGTTGGTAGCTGATGGCGTAATCGGCCTTGCCGGCGGCGACCAGTTTTGGCGGGTCCGCGGGGTCTGCGGGGGCGACGATCTCGACCTGCAGCCCTTCATCGGCGAAGAAGCCTTTTTCCTGGGCGACGATGATCGGGGCATGGTCGGGGTTCACGAACCAGTCGAGGATCAGCGTGACCTTGTCCTGGGCCGGATCCTGGGCCAGCGCGGGCAGGGCCAGGGTGGCGAAGGCGGCGGCGAGGGCGAAATGTTTCATTGGTCGTCGTCTCCAAGGGCAAGAAGGGTGATCTCGCCGTTCCAGCGGCGGGACAGGGCGTCGGCGGCGCGCCATGAGCGCAGGCCGGAACGGCAGGCCAGCACCACGCGCTGGCCGGTTTTGGGCAGGGGGCCGGTCGGGCCGTAACCGGGGATGCGCAACGCGTCGGGGGTGGCTTTGCGCGGTGCCTCGTTCTGAGGGCGCAGGTCGATGACGAGGTCGGAGTCGCGAATCTCTTCGCGGGCGACAAAGCGCGGACCCGGCGCTTCGGGCGCGGTATCAAAGCGGAATTGAGTGAAGCGGCCGTTGTCGAAGCGGATGAATTCACCCAAGGGCGAGGGGGTCAGTCCCAGCAGCAGCCGCAACGCCATCTGCGCCTGAATGCAGCCGAGCATCCCGACCACCGGGCCCAGCACGCCCGCGGTGGCGCAGGTCTGGCCGCTGTCGGGCGGGTCTGGGAACAGTGCGCGCAGGCTGGGCGCGCCGCCGCAAAAGCCGCCAACATAGCCCGCAAGACCCAGCGCCGAGGCCGAGATCAGCGGTTTTCCCGCCGCAAGGCACGCATCCGACAGCGTATAGCTGGCGGCGTAGCTGTCGGCGCAATCCAGCACCAGATCCGCCGCCGCCGCCAGATCGGCTGCGTTCAGCGGTGTCAGCTGGTCGACCAGCACGTTGATTTCGACCGAAGGGTTCAGCCGTGTCACGGCCTGCGCCGCGGCGCGGACCTTGGGCAGTCCGATGTCCTTCATGCGATAAAGCGGCTGGCGGTGCAGGTTGGTTTCCTCGACCGTGTCGGCATCGATCAGGGTAATGTGCCCGATGCCCGCGCCGGCCAGATATTGCAGCACCGGCACGCCCAGCCCGCCTGCGCCGACAACCAGCACTTGTGCGGCCGCGATGCGTTCCTGTCCGGCAGCGCCGACCTCGGGCAGGACCATCTGGCGGGCATAGCGGTTCATGCCGTCACCCGCAGCCATTCGTGCAGGCGACCTTCGGGGTCGGGGTTCAGCGTGATATCGGTCACGGCCGAGGCGGTATCGGCACCGGCCGCGAACGCCTCGAGCGCGCGTTCCGGGGTCACGCCGCCGATGGCGATCAGCGGTGTCGCGCCCACCAGCCGGCGCCATTCCCGCACCCGGTCCAGCCCCTGCTGTTCCCATTTCATCTTTTTCAGGATCGTCGGCCAGACCGGCCCCAGCGCGACGTAATCGGGGCCGAGCGCCAGCGCGCGGTCAAGTTCGGCATGGTCGTGGGTCGAGATACCCAGCCGCAGCCCGGCCTTGCGGATTGCGGGGATGTCGGCTTCGTCCAGATCCTCTTGTCCCAGATGGACGAAATCGCAGCCAAGGTCGATGGCGGCGCGCCAGTGGTCGTTGACGACCAGTGTGGCGCCATGTTCGCGGCAAAGTTCCTGGCACAGGGCCAATTCGCCCAAAAGCAGGGGGGGCGGCAGGTCCTTGATGCGGATCTGCACCAGTTTCACGCCCAAGGGCAGGGCGCGGCGCAGCCAGTCGCTGCTGTCGAAGATCGGATAAAACCGGGGCAGTTTCATGTCAGCCTCCTCAATCCAGAACCGCCATGCCGAACAGCGGGGTCGATGGTGCGGCCATGTCGCGGGCTTCGATCGGATTGGCGTCATGGGCAAGCTTGCCCGCCGTGATCGCCAGCGCCATCGCGCGCGCCATGGTGACCGGATCGCCGGCCTTGGCGACGGCGGTGTTCAAAAGCACCGCGTCGTAGCCTAGTTCCATCGCCTGCGCCGCATGGCTGGGCAATCCGATGCCGGCATCCACGACCAACGGCACCTTGGGAAAATGCGCCCGCAGGCTGCGCAGGCCATAGGGATTGTTCAGCCCCCGGCCCGAGCCGATGGGCGCGCCCCATGGCATCAGCACCTGACAGCCGGCGTCCAGCAGCCGGCCGCAGACGGACAGATCCTCGGTGCAATAGGGAAAGACCTGAAAGCCGTCGTCGGACAGGATCCGGGCGGCCTCGACCAGCGCGATCACGTCGGGGCAAAGCGTGTCGTCGTCGCGGATGACCTCCAGCTTGATCCACGGCGTCCCGAACAGTTCGCGCGCCATCTGTGCGGTCGTTACCGCCTCGCGCACAGAATGGCAGCCGGCGGTGTTGGGCAGGACGGGCAGACCCAGTTCCTTGATAAGGCGGTGGAAATCCTGTCCGGCCCCGCCCTCGCGCCGCAGGCTGACGGTGGCGATGCCTGCGCATGATGCGCGGAATGCCTCGGCCATGATGGCGGGCGAGGGGTATTGCGCCGTGCCCAGCATCAGCGGGCTTTCGATATGGGTTCCGTAAAAGACCGGCATTTCAGCCCCCTTGCATGGGCGCCACGACTTCCAGCGTGTCGCCATCGGTCAGCGTGGTATTTGCGCGGCTGCCGGCGGGCAGAAAGGCGCCGTTCAGCGCGGTCGCCACCTTGGCCGCGCCCAGTCCGATTTCGTTCAGCGTGTCCTGCACGGTCGGGCCGGTCAGGTCGCGCAGCTCTCCGTTAAGGGTGATCTTCATCCATGAACTCCGGTTTCCGGCCATCAAGAAGGTATTCGGCGGCCATGCGGGCCACGGCGGGGGCCAGAAGATAGCCGTGGCGGTAAAGGCCGTTTGCGTAAAGCGTGCCGCCACGCCGGCGCAGGCGCGGCAGGTTGTCGGGAAAGGCGGGGCGCGCATCCGAGCCGAGTTCCAGGATCTCGGCCTCGGCGAAACCCGGATGCAGGGCATAGGCCGCGCTCAGCATTTCCACCGCCGAGCGGGCGGTAACGCGATATTTGCCGCCCGTTTCCAGCATGGTGGCGCCGATCATATAAACCCCCTCGCCGCGCGGCACGATGTAAAGCGGGATGCGCGGATGCAGCAGGCGAACGGTGCGGGTCAGTTGAACCTCGGGGCAGCGGATAACCAGCATCTCGCCACGCACACCCCGCAGGTCGGTCAGTTCATCGCGGGCGGCAAAGCCGCGCGCATCGACGACAAGGCCGGTGGGCGTGCCCTCGGTCTCGATGCGGATACCGCTTTGGTCCAGCCGGTCGCGCAGGGCCAGCAACGCGGCGCGCGGGTTCACATGCGCCTCGGTGGCGAAATGCAGCCCACGGGTAAAGCGGCCGGCCAGTTCTGGCTCCAGCGCGGCGATCTGGTCGTTGTCCACTGCCTGATGCGCCTGTGTCAGCCGGGCAAAGCGGTCAAGCTCGGCCCTGTCGCGCGAGGGGGCCAGCACCAGCGTGCCGCGGCGGATGACCTCGGCGCCATGCGCCTCCCACCAGTCGGCGGCGTCAAGGCCAAGGCGCAGGACCACCGGTTCGGCGCTTTCGGCCTCGCAATAGGGGGCGAGCATGCCGCCGGCGCGCCAACTGCATGCCTGCGATCCGGGCTTGCCTGCGGGGTCGATGATGCGTGGATCAATGCCGCGTGCAGCCAGTTCGGTGGCGATGCAAAGCCCCATCACCCCGGCGCCCAAAATGGTGATCCGACTCATGCCTGCCTCCAGAATGCGTGGAAATGATGCACCGGCCCATGGCCCAGCCCCACGGCCAGTTCGTCGGCAGTGGAGATGGCCTTTTGCAGCCAGCCATGGGCGCGGGTCACGGCTTGCGTCACCGTCATGCCCTGAGCCAGCCCCGCCGCGATGGCCGAGGACAGCGAGCATCCCGTGCCATGGGTGTTGCGGGTCTGCTGGCGCGGCGCGGTCAGGGTCAGCGGCTCGGGACCGACCAGCAGGTCGGTGCAGATGTCGCTGTCGGCGTGACCGCCCTTCATCAGCACATGGGCGGCACCCAGCGCACTTAGCGCCTGACCCTGTTCGCGCATGTCCTGAAGCGTCGCGGCAGATGTGCGGTCCAGCAGGCGCGCGGCCTCGGGCAGGTTCGGTGTCAGCACCGTCGCCAGCGGCAGCAGTTGTTCGCGCAGGGCCGCCACGGCTTCGTCGGGCAGCAGCGCGTCGCCCGACTTCGCCACCATCACCGGGTCCAGCACCACGGGGATGGGGTTATCCGCCAGAAATGCCGCCAGCCGGTCTGCGACGATGGCGATCACATCTGCGCCGCCGACCATGCCGATCTTGACCGCGCGCACGTCAAGGTCGCCAAAGACCGCGTCGATCTGTGCCGCGACCATGGCCGGGGATACGCCTTCGACGGCCGCGACCGTGCGGGTGTTCTGCGCGGTGATCGCCGTGATGACCGAGGCGCCATAAACACCCAACGCCGAAAAGCTTTTCAGATCGGCCTGGATTCCGGCGCCGCCGCCGCTGTCCGAGCCGGCAATGGTCAATGCGATGGGATGGGGCTGCAATCCCGACATGGCCCGCCTTTCGTTTCAGCCGGGCATACGGACGCGAGGGGGACGGGTGGCGGCAAAAGGATCGCGAGCCGCTTCACTCTACCCTTCCCTACGCCGGTATGACCCGGATCAGGTTCGATGGGTCGGTGCCTGGCACCTCTCAGCCCCGTACGGGGCTCCCCAAGTGTATGAGTCTTGCGCGCCACACTAGGCCCCGTGGGTCCGCATTGCAAGGGCACAGGGCGGCGTGCGGTTTTTGGCTTTACAGCGCGGCCCATTCCTGCCGATCTGGGCTGGACGAAAGTGGAAGGGTGCGATGAAAAACGTGATCTTCGACCTTGGCGGCGTGCTGATCGACTGGGACCCGGCGTTGGCTTTTGCGGATGTGTTCACCGGCCGGGCCGAAGCCGAGGCATGGATGGCCCGGATCGATTTTCCCGGCTGGAACCGAATGCAGGATGGCGGCCGCAGCTTTGCCCAAGGGCTTGCCGACGCCCGCGCCTCCCATGGCGACGAGGCGCGGCATCTGTCCGGCTATCTGGCGGCTTTTCCCGTTACCATTGAAAAGCCGGTTCCCGGCACCTGGCAGATCGCCGAGGCGCTTGTGGCGCGCAATGTGCCGCTTTACGGGCTGACCAACTGGGCGGCGGAGACATGGTCCTATGCGCTGGACCTGCACCCGCGGCTGGGCACGCTTTTCACCGATATCCTCGTTTCTGGGAGGGTAGGGCTGCTGAAGCCCGAGCCGGCGATCTATCGACTGCTGATGGATCGCAACCGGCTGGTCGCCGAGGAATGTATCTTTATCGATGACAGCGCCGCCAATGTCGAAGGTGCTCGCGCGCTGGGGATGGAGGCGATCCACTTTACCGGCGCCGAGGCGCTGGGCGATGAACTGGCGAGGCGAGGGGTGTTTTGAAAGAGGTGCCGAGGTGTCGAGCCCGCCACCAGCCGCGCGTGCGGTTACCGGCGCTCTGACGGTTTTGGCGGGCTGGCGATGTTCGAGCGTGGGTTTCCGGCTGCGCGGCACAACGAAGGAGAATGACGATGAAGTTTTCCGACATGGCCGAAAGGCAAATTCTGAAGGCACAGGCCGAGGGGCAATTCGACAATCTCAAGGGAGCGGGAAAACCTCTGGACAGGGGCGGTGACGGAAGCGCGGATGCCATCGGCTTTCGCATCATGGCCGAGGCGGGGGCGTTGCCGCGTGAAATCGAATTGCGCAAAGCTGTCGAAGAGCAGACCCGCATTCTGCATGCCGCACCCGACGAGGAAGCACGTAAGCAGGTGATGAAGAAACTTGCCGACCTTCAGTTGCGGCTCGACATTGAGCAAGAGGCGCGTCGGCGTTTCTATGGCAGCTAGGGGTTCAAACCCATTTCCCCTGACTTTCGGCTATTTGTCCGACCTATCCCACCAGTTTTGCCGCGTGGCGCAAGGCCAGCAGATAGCCGTGGATGCCAAAACCGGCGATCACGCCCTCGGCCCGCAGGCTGACATAGGAATGGTGGCGAAAGCTTTCGCGCTTGTGGACGTTCGAGATATGCACCTCGATCACCGGGCCGTCGAAGGTGTTCAGAGCGTCAAGGATTGCCACCGAGGTATGGGTAAACGCAGCCGGGTTGATGACGATGGCCTGTGCCTTCAGCCGCGCCTCGTGGATCAGGTCGATGATCGCGCCTTCGTGGTTCGACTGGAAAAAGGCGACATCCAGACCCAGTTCCCGCCCCATCGCCTTGCAGTCGCGTTCGATGTCGGCCAGCGTGGTGCTGCCATAGATTTCGGGCTGGCGTTGGCCCAGCAGGTTCAGGTTCGGGCCGTTCAGGACATAGACGGTGGGCATGGCAATCTCCGCGAGGGTTAGGGCAATCTAGCCCAGTTCCGCCAGAAAGATATAGCCCGCGCCATAGATCGTCTTGATAAGGCGCGGGTTCTTTGGGTCCTCGCCCAGCTTGGTGCGCAGGCGCGAGATACGCACATCCATTGCCCGGTCAAAGCTTTCGCCCGCCGTTCCGCCCAGCGTCTCTAGCATCTGCGCGCGGGAAATCAGCCGTCGCGGATTGTCCAGAAACAGCCGCAGCACCTCGGCCTCGGCATGGCTGATCGGGGTTTCAGTGCCCTCGGGAGAGGTCAGGGTGTAACGGTCGAAATCTGCCGCCCAGCCGGCAAAGCGGATCTGCTGGCGGCCGGGGCCGCCGTCGCGCTGCGGTTTGCGTAAGCGGGCGCGGATACGGGCCACGACCTCGGCCGGCTCGAAGGGCTTGATGATGTAATCGTCGGCGCCAAGCTCCAGCCCCGTCACCCGGTCCTGCACCTGCGCCCGGCCCGAGATGATGATGATCGCCGCGCCGGATTCGCTGGCCAGCCTGTGCACCAGCGCCAGACCGTCACGGTCGGGCAGGCCAAGGTCGATCAGGCAGGCATCGGGCTGGATGCGGCGCAGCGCGGCCTCGAATTCCGTTGCCCGGGCAAAGCTGACGGTGCGAAAGCCCGCCTCCTCCAGCGCCGAGGACAGCAGGCGGCGGATTTCGGGTTCATCGTCGAGGATGGCGATCAAAGGGGCTTCATTCATCGGTTTCTGCCATGGTCACCGCCAGTTCGGTATCGCCAAAGGGCTTGGTCAGGACGCGACAGTCAAGCCCCGACCTGCGCGGATCACCTAACGGAAGTGCGGTCATTAGCATCGCCGGCAGGCCGCAATCCAGCAGATCGACGCCGGAACCGTCGCCCAGCTGCAGGTCGGACAGGATCATGGTCAGGCCCGGCAGGTCGGTCATGCCGCGCGCCTCGGTCAGCGATCCGGCCTCGATCACCGAATGGCCCTGCGTGGTCAGCATCTCGCGGATATGGGTGCGGATGGCGTCGTCGTCCTCGACCAGCAGCACCAGATGCGGGCGCGCGGCGCGCAACGGCAGGCGGATGGTGATCCGCGCCCCGCCGCTCGCGACATTGACGATTCGCAATGTCCCGCCCGACAGCTTGATCTGGTCATAGGCCATCGACAGGCCCAGCCCGGTGCCCCGGCTGCCTTTCGTGGTGAAAAAGGGTTCGGTCGCGCGGGCCAGCGCCTCGTCCGAAAAACCGGGCCCGGTATCGGTGACCGAGATTTCCAGCCAACGCCCGGCGGCGCGGATATCGACGTTGATGCGCCCCTGACCGCGCATGGCGTCGCGGGCGTTCAGGATCAGGTTGAGCAAGGCGTCCTGCAATGCGCCGGGGTCGAGCATCACCCGTGGGGGCAAATCGCCGATATGGGTGTCCAGCACGACGCCGGTGCCAAGCGTCGGCCGGGTCATCGCGGCCAGATCGTCCAGCATGGCGCGCGGCTCGACCGGCTGCGGCTGGTGTTCGCGTTTTCCGGTCAGCGCCGAGATCCCCTCCAGCAGCCGGACCCCGCGCCGGGCGGCGGCCAACGTGGCCTGCACGTCCTCGGCCTGTTCCGGGGGCAGGCCGACGCGGGCAAGCCGGCCCTGCAGGCCCAGAATGATGGTCAGGAGATTGCCGAAATCATGTGCCAGCCCCGAGGTCATCTGTGCCGCCACCGCGCGCTTGGCGGCATGGGTCAGGGCCTCGCGCGCCTGCACCTCGGCTGTCACGTCGGTGGACAGGATATAGACGCCGCGTCCGTTCTGGTCCGGGGTCAGTGCGATGCGGATGCGCCGGCCCGAGGGAGGGTGCGTGATCTCGAACACCTGCGGTTGGCCGGCCATGGCGCGGTCCATATGTGGCCTGATGCGGGCGAATGTCTCGGTTCCCAGCACCGTTTCGCATTCGCGCCCGATGATCGACGGGTTCGAGCCGGGAAAGACCATCGAAATCTGGTTGTTCGAAAAAGTATAGCGATGGTCGCGGTCCATATGCGCGATATGGGCCGGGACCATGGCGGTGACATGGCGGGTGCGTGCCTCGGATTCGGTCAGGACGCGCTTGGCCTCTTCCAGCGCGGCATTGGTCGCGGCCAGTGCGCGGTTGGCGGCCGACAGTCGCTCGGCATGTTCCAGCACCAGTTCGGACAGCTCTTCCGAGCGGGCGCGCAGCAGTGCCTCTTGCCGCTTGATATGGGTGATGTCGGTATAGACTGCGATCCAGCCGCCCTGCGACAGCGGCGCCCCCTCGACCGAGATCCAGCGGCCGTCGGCGCGCTTACGCTCCATGTAATGCGGCTGGAAGGTGCGCGCCTGATCGACGCGTTCGCGAATCGCGGTTTCGGGGTCGTCCTGGGGGCCGTATTCGCCGCGATGGACCAGATAGCGGATCGTATCCTCGAAAGTGGCGCCGGCCTGCGTCAAATTGTCCGGCAGGCCGAACATCGCCTGATAGGGGCGATTGGAAACCTCGAGCCGCAAATCCGCGTCGAAGATCGAGATCGCCTGCTGGATCAGGTTCAGCCCCGAGCGGGTCAGCTCGGCGTGCCGGTCGTCGGAAATCATATCCATCCCTGGCATTGCGCAGCACCTGTAACAATTTGTAGGATTCAGGAAAAACTGACGCAAGGATTGCCGCGATAAGCTGCGATTGCCAGAGGGGAAGAGGAGCCTCGACGGCAAGGGGAGGATATATGCAGAACGCTCAGGCGGCCCAGGCCGGTTTGCAGTCGATTCCCGCGTTGCTGGCGCGTAATGCCGAACGCTTTGGTGATCGGCCCGCCTATCGGGAAAAGGAATTCGGGATCTGGCAAAGCTGGACCTGGACCGAGACCGCGGATGAGATCCGCGCCCTGGCGCTGGGCTTTCTGGTGCTGGGGCTGAAGCGCGGCGATTACGTCGCCGTCATCGGCCGAAATCGTCCGGCGCATTATTGGACCATGGTCGCGGCGCAGATGTGCGGCGCGGTGCCGGTACCGCTGTATCAGGATGCCGTGGCCGACGAGATGGCCTATGTGCTGAACAATTGCGGAGCGCGTTTCGTCGTCTGCGGCGATCAGGAACAGGTGGACAAGGTTCTTGAGGTGGGCGAGCGCGCCCCCTCGGTCGAGCATATCATCTATACCGACAAGCGCGGCATGCGGAAATATGACCATACCCACATGAACGCGCTGGCTCATGTCCAGACCGAGGGTCGCGCGGCCGAGCAGCGGCTGGGATCCGAGCTGAACGAGCGCATCGCCTCGCTCGGTTACGACGACACCTGCGTGATGCTGTACACCTCGGGCACCACCGGCAAGCCCAAGGGCGTGGTGCTGTCGAACCGTAATATCATCGAAACCGGCAAGAACACCGCCACCTTTGACCGGCTGGATGCGCGGGAAGAGGTTCTGGCCTATCTGCCGATGGCGTGGGTCGGCGATTTCATCTTTTCCATCGGCCAGGCCTATTGGACTGGCTTCACCGTCAACTGCCCCGAAGGGGCGCATACGATGATGACCGACCTGCGCGAGATCGGGCCGACCTATTTCTTTGCCCCGCCCCGCGTCTTTGAAGGACAACTGACCAGCGTGATGATCCGCATGGAGGACGCCGGCCGTTTCAAACGCTGGTTGTTTTCGCATTACATGGAACTGGCACGCCGGATCGGTCCCGCGCTTCTGGATGGCAAGCCGGTCGGCGCCGTGGACCGGCTGCGCTATGCGCTGGGCAATGTTCTGGTCTATGGCCCGCTCAAGAATACGCTGGGCTATTCGCGCATCCGCGTGGGCTATACGGCAGGCGAGGCGATCGGTCCCGAGATCTTTGATTTCTACCGCAGTCTCGGCATCAACCTGAAGCAGCTGTATGGCCAGACAGAAGCCTCGGTCTTTATCACCCAGCAGCCGGACGGGCAGGTCCGCTCGGATACGGTGGGCGTTCCTTCTCCGGGGGTCGAGGTGCGTATCGCCGACAACGGCGAGGTCTTCTATCGCTCGCCCGGCACCTTCGTAGAATATTTCAACAACCCCGACAGCACCGCCTCGACCAAGGATGCCGAGGGCTGGGTGGCGACGGGCGATGCCGGTTTCTTCGAGGAAGACTCGGGGCATCTGCGCATCATCGACCGCGCCAAGGACGTGGGCCGCATGGCCGATGGCCGGATGTTCGCGCCCAAATACGTCGAGAACAAGCTGAAGTTCTATCCCAACATCCTTGAGACGGTGGTTTTCGGTGCCGGTCGCGACTTCTGCACGGCCTTCATCAACATCGACCTGACCGCGGTCGGCAACTGGGCCGAGCGCAATAACATCGCCTATGGAAGCTATCAGGAGCTTGCCGGTCACCCGCAGGTCTATGCGACGATCAAGGAGCATGTCGAGGCGGTGAACGAATCCGTCGCGCAGGATGCGATGCTGTCAGGTTGCCAGATCAGCCGTTTCCTGGTGCTGCACAAGGAGTTGGACCCCGACGACGGCGAATTGACCCGCACCCGCAAGGTGCGCCGCAACATCATCGCCGAGAAATATGCCGATCTGATCGAGGCGCTTTACGACGGCCGCGAAACCGTCAGCACCCGCACCGAGGTGACCTATGAGGACGGCCGCAAAGGAGAGATCCGCGCGACGCTGAAGATCGAGGATGCCCGGACCTTCCCGACCCAGACCATGCACAAGGTGGCCGCGGAATGACCATGCAAGAAGGCTATACCACCGCCGACGGACGCGAGATCGGCGGCGTGCTGATGGATCTTCGCAACATCACCCTGCGCTTCGGTGGGGTGACGGCGATCAAGGACATCAGCTTCGATATCCGCGAAGGCGAGATCCGCGCGATCATCGGCCCGAACGGTGCCGGCAAATCCTCGATGCTGAACGTGATTTCCGGCTTCTACGTCCCGCAAGAGGGCGAGATCTGGTTCAAGGGCTATCGTCGGGGCCCGATGAAACCCTATGAGGTGGCGCGGTTGGGCCTTGCCCGCACCTTCCAGAACATCGCCCTGTTCGACGGCATGTCGGTGCTGGACAATATCATGACCGGACGGCTCAACATGATGAAGGCGTCGCTGTGGAGCCAGGCGCTCTGGTGGGGCCCGGCCGAACGCGAAGAGAGCGAAAACCGCGAGCAGGTCGAAAAGATCATCGATTTTCTGGAAATCCAGAATATCCGCAAGACGCCGGTCGGCCGGCTGCCCTATGGGCTGAAAAAGCGCGTGGAACTGGCCCGTGCGCTGGCCGCCGAGCCGCGCATCCTGCTGCTGGATGAACCCATGGCCGGCATGAACGTCGAGGAGAAAGAGGACATGTGCCGCTTTATCCTGGATGTGAACGACGAATTCGGCACCACCATCGCGCTTATCGAACACGATATGGGAGTCGTCATGGATCTGTCGGATCGGGTGGTGGTGATGGATTACGGGCGAAAGATCGGCGACGGCACCCCTGACGAGGTGAGAAGCAATCCCGAAGTCATCAGCGCCTATCTGGGCGTGGCGCACGAGTAAGGGGGCGGTGATGGAATTCCTCTATGCAATCGAGGTTATGCTGAACGGCCTGATGGCCGGTGTGATGTATTCGCTGGTCGCACTGGGCTTCGTCCTGATCTACAAGGCATCCGGCGTCTTCAACTATGCTCAGGGCGTGATGGCGCTGTTTGCCGCGATGACGCTTGTGGGCATCATGGAGGGTCGGGTGCCCTTTGCGCACCTGATCGATGCGGCTTTCGGCGTGCATGTATCCAGCTTCGGCTGGACCGTGCCGGCGGTGGTGGCGATCCTGCTGACCGCGCTGGTCATGATCGGCCTTGCCATCCTTATCGAGAAGCTGGTGCTGAAACATCTGGTCGGGCAAGAGCCGATCATCCTGTTCATGGCGACCATCGGCCTTGCCTGGTTCCTCGAGGGGCTGGGCGACGTGATGTGGGGGGCCGATGTGAAGGTGCTGGATGTCGGCCTGCCGCAAGGCATCTCGGAAACGGTCGAAAGAGTGACCTACGACTGGCTTGGCTACGGCTTCTTCATCGATCGGCTGGACATCTGGGCCGCCATGATCGCGGCGGCGCTGGTCGCGGCACTGGTCGGCTTTGCGCAATATACCAAGCAAGGCCGGGCCATGCGCGCCGTGGCTGACGATCACCAAGCGGCACTGTCGGTGGGTATCAGCCTGCGGTTCATCTGGATCATGGTCTGGTCGATTGCCGGGTTCGTCGCGCTGGTTGCGGGCATCATGTGGGGTACGAAATCGGGGGTGCAGTTCTCGCTTTCCCTGATCGCACTCAAGGCGCTGCCGGTGCTGATGCTGGGGGGCTTCACCTCGATCCCCGGGGCGATCGTCGGCGGGTTGATCATCGGCATGGGCGAGAAGCTCTTTGAATATTTCGTCGGTTCCTTGGTGGGCGGCGCGACCGAAAACTGGTTCGCCTATGTGCTGGCGCTGATCTTCCTCGTCTTCCGGCCGCAGGGCCTGTTCGGCGAGCGGATCATCGAGCGGGTCTGAGGATGAAAACTTTCTATGCCTCCGGCGGGGATATTTGGGCACGAAAGAAGCGCGGCATCCCGCATTCTTCCGTGGACAAATATCCCGCGGGGGTGTGGGGGCGCGAAGCCCCCACGACCAAGATGTGACGCTGGGAGGAAAGACGGATGTTTTACCGCGAGGCGGGTGATTTCAAGACAAGCTATCGCGACGATAGCCAGACCTTTCCGATCAAGCTGGATCGCTGGGGCTACTATGCAATTCTGGCGGTGGCCTTTCTGGTGGTGCCCTTCGTCATCGACAGTTACTGGGCCAACGCGGTTCTGGTCCCCTTTCTGATCTATGCCATCGCGGCGATCGGGTTGAACATCCTGACCGGCTATGCCGGCCAGGTCAGCCTGGGCACCGGCGGGTTTATGGCTGTGGGTGCCTATTCTGTCTATAAGCTGATGGTCGCCTTTCCGGGCGTGCCGATCGTGGTCCATATTGTTCTGGCCGGGGCGATCACGGCTGTGGTCGGCATGCTTTTTGGTCTTCCCAGCCTGCGGATCAAGGGCTTTTACCTGGCGGTGGCGACGCTGGCCGCGCAGTTCTTTCTGATCTGGTTTTTCAACAAGGTGCCGTGGTTTTACAACTACTCCGCCTCGGGGCAGATCAACGCGCCAGAGCGCACGATTCTTGGCTGGGCTGTCACTGGACCTGCTACCACGGCTTCGGCGAAATATCTGATGTGCCTGAGCTTTGCCGTGGTGCTGGCCTGGGTGGCGCGTAACCTGACCCGTGGGTCAGTCGGGCGCAAATGGATGGCGATCCGCGACATGGACATCGCCGCCGAGATCATCGGGGTGAATCCGCTGAGGGCCAAGCTGTCGGCCTTTGCCGTTTCCAGCTTCTTTGTCGGTATCGCGGGGGCGCTGTTGTTCGCGGTCTATCTGGGCGCGGCCGAGGCGAGCGAAGCCTTTGGCATCAACAAGAGCTTCCTTGTCCTGTTCATGGTCATCATCGGCGGGCTTGGCAGTATCTTCGGCAGTTTTGCCGGCGCGGCTTTCCTGGTGTTGTTGCCGGTTTTCCTGAAAAACGTGCTGGTTGCGCAGTTCGGCTGGCCCACCGACCTCGCCGCCCATATCGAACTTATGATCGTCGGTGCGCTGATCGTGTTCTTTCTGATCGTCGAGCCGCATGGCCTTGCCCGCCTTTGGGCGCTTACGAAGGAAAAGCTGCGGCTCTGGCCGTTCCCGCATTAACGACCGGACAACCGGCAGACGCAAAACCCTTGGGGAGGAGACCAAGATGAAACTGAAACTCGCAACTATTGCGCTGGGTGCCATGATGGCGGCCGCACCGGCGATGGCCGATCTGGTCGTGCCCAATCTAAGTTACCGCACCGGGCCGTATGGGGCGAACGGCACGCAATATGCCGACGGGTTCAACGATTACTTCACGCTGCTGAATGAACGCGACGGCGGCATCGGCGGCGAGAAGGTCCAGACCCCCGAATGCGAGACCGCCTATAACACCGAAAAGGGCGTCGAGTGCTACGAGGCGACCAAGGGATCTGGCGCGCTGGTCTATAACCCGCTGTCCACTGGCATCACCTATCAGCTGATCCCCAAGGTCTCGGCCGACAAGATCCCGCTTTATACCCCGGGTTATGGCCGCACCTCGGCCAAGAACGGCAAGGTTTTCGAATGGGTGTTCAACGCGCCGGCAAACTATTGGGACGGCGCCTCGGTCGCGGTGAAATACCTGCTGGACCAGAACGGCGGCAGCCTTGAGGGCAAGAAGATCGCGCTGGTCTATCACAACTCGGCCTATGGGAAAGAGCCGATCCGCACCCTGCAGGAGCTGTCGAAAAAGCACGGCTTCTCGCTGACCGAACTGCCGGTCGATCCCCCCGGTCAGGAGCAGAAAAGCCAATGGCTGCAGATCCGCCGGGAAAAGCCTGACTACATTCTGATGTGGGGTTGGGGTGTGATGAACCAGACCGCCATCCAAGAGGCGGCGAACATCCGTTTCCCGATGGAGAACTTTATCGGCACCTATTGGTCGGGTTCCGAGGTCGATGTGAAACCGGTCGGGGCGGGCGCCAATGGCTACAAGGCGCTGACCTTCCACGGCGTCGGCATGGACTATCCGATCTATGAGGACATGACGAAATACGTCATCGAGCCGGGCAAGGCTTCGCAGGGCGGGCAGTTCGTCGGCTCGGTGCTGTATTCGCGCGGCATGTATGCGGCGGTGGTGATCGCCGAGGCGATCCGCAAGGCGCAGGAACTGGCCGGCACGCCCCAGATCAACGCGGCGCAGTTGCGTGACGGGTTCGAGGCGCTGGACATCACGCCCGAGCGTCTGGCCGAACTGGGCCTGCCGGACTTTGGTCCCGAGATCAAGATGACCTGCGACAACCACGGCGGCAGCGGCATGGCGCGGTTGCAGCAATGGGATGCCTCGACTGGCAAATGGACCCTGATCACCGAATTCACCGAGCCCGATCAGGAAGTTCTGGACCCGCTGATCGTCGAGGACAGCGAAGCCTATGCCAAGGAAGCCGGCATCTCGCCGCGCTGCTGACCTCCTTGCCCCGGCGGTCATGCCGCCGGGGGTCTTTCCTGCGCCCTGAAGGGAAAACCCATGTTTGACGCCATGCCCGACCGCGAGACCCTGCTTGAGGTCAACAATATCGAGGTGATCTACAATCACGTCATCCTGGTGCTGAAGGGCGTCAGCCTGTCGGTGCCCCGGGGCGGCATTACCGCGCTTTTGGGCGGTAACGGGGCAGGCAAGACAACGACGCTGAAGGCGATCTCGAACTTGCTCCACTCGGAACGCGGCGAGGTGACCAAGGGCACGATCAGCTATCGCGGCGAACGCGTGCAAGAACTGGACCCGGCAAGTCTGGTCAGAAAGGGCGTGATCCAGGTGATGGAAGGGCGTCATTGTTTCGAACATCTGACCATCGAGGAGAACCTGCTGACCGGCGCCTATACCCGCAGCGACAGCAGGGCCGACATCGCCCGCGATCTGGAACTGGTTTATACCTATTTTCCCCGCCTCAAGGAACGTCGCAAAAGTCAGGCCGGCTATACCTCGGGGGGTGAGCAGCAGATGTGCGCCATGGGTCGGGCGCTGATGTCGCGGCCCGAGACGATCCTGCTGGATGAGCCCTCGATGGGGCTGGCGCCGCAACTGGTCGAGCAGATCTTCGAGATCGTGCGCGCCGTGAACGAAGGCGAGGGCGTGACTTTCCTGCTGGCCGAGCAGAACACCAATGTCGCGCTGCGCTATGCCCATTACGGCTACATTCTGGAAAGCGGCCGTGTGGTGATGGATGGTCCCGCCGATGCTCTGCGCGAGAACCCGGACGTCAAGGAATTCTATCTCGGCATGTCCGATCAGGGCCGCAAGAGCTTTCGCGACGTGCGGTCCTATCGTCGGCGCAAGCGCTGGCTGGCCTGAGGGCGGAAAGGCATCCCCATGACATTCTATGACAAGCTTGAAACCCGCAGCGCCGACGAGCGGGCATCGTGGCTGGCGGCGGAACTGCCTGCCGCGATCGCGCGCGCCCGAACGGCGCCCACACTGGCGCATATTCTGGGCGATATCGCCTCGCAGGACGTGACCTCGCGCGAGGCGCTGGCTCGCTTGCCGGTGATCCGCAAATCCGAACTGTCCGAGGCGCAAAAGAAATCCCCACCATTTGGCGGCTTCACCACCCGACCGGCGCAGGAATTCGAAAACATCTTTCAAAGCCCCGGCCCCATCTATGAACCCGGCCGACGCGGCGATGACTGGTGGCGGCTGGGCCGCTTCATGCATGCAGCGGGCGTGGGTCCGCGCGACATCGTGCACAATTGTTTTGGCTATCACCTGACGCCTGCAGGAATGATGTTTGAAAGCGCGGCCCGTGCTGTCGGCGCCGCGACCTTGCCGGCCGGAACCGGCCAGACAGAATTGCAGATCCGCGCCGCCGTCGATATCGGCACCACGGTCTATGCCGGCACGCCGGATTACCTGAAGATCCTGCTGGACAAGGCCGACGAGTCGGGCCAACGGCTGTCCTTTGCCCGCGCCACCGTTTCGGGCGGGGCGCTGTTTCCCAGCCTGCGGCAGGCTTATGCGGATCGTGGCATCGCCACCACGCAATGCTATGCCACCGCAGATCTGGGCCTGATCGCCTATGAATCCCCGGCGATGGAGGGGATGATCGTCGATGAGCGGGTGATCGTCGAGATCGTCCGCCCCGGCACCGGTGATCCGGTCCCGGACGGCGAGGTCGGCGAGGTCGTGGTGACCACGCTGAACCCGGATTATCCGTTGCTGCGTTTTGCCACGGGCGACCTTTCGGCGGTGCTGCCAGGTATCAGCCCCTGTGGTCGCACCAACATGCGGATCAAGGGCTGGATGGGCCGTGCCGACCAGACCACCAAGATCAAGGGCATGTTCGTCCGGCCTGAGCAGGTCGCGGCGCTGGTCGCCCGCCACCCCGAGGTATCACGCGCTCGTGTGGTCGCAGACCGGGCCGGCGACATGGATGTGATGACGGTGCTGCTGGAAACCGGGACCGATGATGCGGCAAGATACGAAGGAACGGTGTTGGATACACTGAAACTTCGCGGCCGGGTGGAACTGGTTGCGCCGGGCTCGCTGCCGAATGATGGCAAGGTGATCGAGGATCGGCGCAACTACGACTGATTCCGGCCCTCCGGAATAAGGTCGCCCGATGCGTATTGCTGCCGTCCTGCTTGCCGCTCTGATCGGGTCCGCGCCCGCCTGGGCCGAGAATCGCGCGCTTATCATCGGCAATGCCGATTATCGCAGCGCCCCCGATCTGGCAGGCTCGGACACCAGTGCGCTGGGAAACGCCCTGCGCGAGGCGGGCTTTACCACGCAGCAAGGCGTGGACCTGGAGGCGGGGCCGCTGCGCCGACTGATCGAGTCGCTGGTCCGTGCCGATGTCGATCCCGGGGCGCGCATCGTGGCGTTGAACGGCCGCTTTTTGCACGATGCGACCGAAACATGGTTCATGGGCACCGATGTCGATTCACCCGGCACCATGACGGTCGCGATGCAGGGTGTGCCGCTGTCGCTGGTCATGCGGCTGCTGGCCGGGGGCGATCCGGGCTCGGTGCTGATCCTTGGCACCGACGGGCAGCAGATGCCCCATCGTTTTGGGCTGGAAAATGGCATTGGCACTCTTGCGCCGCCCGATTCCGTCTGGGTCATGACCGGCACGCCCGAGGCCGGCGCCCGGGCTATGATGCGTTTGCTTGGCGGCGACACGGCGGCCCAGACCGCGGCTGCCGATCGCGCGCTTGCCTTGCTGCCCCAGAATGCGGCCGATCTGACGCTTGCGCCGTTTCGCAAGAATTCCGATGCGCTGAATGCAGATCACGACGCCTGGGCCGAGGCGGCAGTAGCAGACAGCGCGGGCGCCTATCAGGACTATCTGTCGCGCTTTCCTTCCGGGGTTTATGCCGTGCCCGCGCGCTTGCGGCTGGTACAGATCGGCCGTGCGCCGGGGGTGCGGAATGCGGACCGTGCGGCATGGGCGGATGCCTTGGCTGCCGACACCGCCCCCGCATATTCGGCCTATCTGAAGGATTTCCCCATCGGACGCTATGTGGGTGCTGCCCGCAAGCGGATGGCCGAACTGCGCCCCGCGCCACCTACGCGGCCCATCGCACCGCAGATCCCAACGGGGGCGGCGGCCGAACAGGCCCTTGGCCTTGGACCGGCCGAGCGCGGCGCCATTCAGCGCAAGCTGTCGCTGCTGGGCCAGCAACCGGGCGCGGTTGACGGTGTTTTCGGCCCCCGCACAAGGCTTGCTCTCTCTGGCTGGCAGCGTGGCAACAACTTGCCGGTGACCGGCTATCTGACCTCGTCTCAACTGAGGATGATCGCTGCGCAGGCCGAACGCCGCGCTGCCGAGACTGCGGCCCAGGATCGCGCTTGGTGGCAAGAGACCGGAGCCAGCGGGGATACCGAGGGGCTACGCGCCTATCTGCGCCGCTATCCCCAAGGGCTTCATGCAGATGCGGCACGCCGTCAACTGACCGAGGCAGGCGCCGGTCCCGATACCCCGCGCGGCGATGCGGCGACATGGGGCTGGGCCCGTCGTCAGGGCTCGGCCGCAGCTTACGAAACCTATCTGGAGCGTTTCCCACAAGGTGCGCAGGCTGCCGAGGCGCGCGAACGCCTTACCACCCTGCGCGCCGGGACCGAGGCTGCCCGGCGGGAAGAGGCTTCGCTGGACCTGACCCCTTCAACCCGCCGCCTTATCGAAGAACGGCTGCGCGTCGCGGGCATGCAGCCCGGTCCGGTCGACGGCGAATTTACCGAGGAAACCCGCGCGGCCCTGCGTCGCTATCAGGCGACGCGCAACCTGCGGGTTACCGGCTACGTCACCCAGCAGACGGTTTCGCGTCTGCTGACGGATGTCCTGCGCTAAGATGGGCGGGCAGCCCCCCTCGCTCTCTTCAACCGCGGCAATATAGCCGCAGCAAACTTTACCGATGGGATTTGTGCTGCTTGCCGCGCCTGCCCGGGATCATGCCCTGCCTGCTCATCCGCAGTGTCGCTAAGCCGGGCCTCGCGCGCCCAGATTTCAGACGCTACCCCCCTTGCCAGACAGCGCATCAGATTTCGCCGTGCCGCTGCTTTGCTGCGCAGAATGAAGGCCATCCCGACCCGCCATGTGCGCGATCTTCTTCGTTGTGGAAATACCCACGGGGGTGTGGGGGCAGTCAGCCCCCACCGAACCCGGCAAAGAATAGCAGAACGCCCGCGGCACGGGGCCTGCGGGCGTTCTTCAAAATCGGCAAAGTTGCCAGCTCTCAGCCCTGACGGGCCTTGAAGCGCGGGTTGGTCTTGTTGATGATGTAGATGCGGCCTTTACGGCGCACGACCTGACAGTCACGGTGGCGGCTCTTGAGCGAGCGGAGCGAATTGCGAACCTTCATCGGTCTTCTCCTATCGCGGCGCATCGCTAGGGTCGCGCCTTGAAAACGAAATACCCCCGGAAAGCCCGGGGGCGCGAATTGAATGGTGGGCGGTACTGGGATCGAACCAGTGGCCACTACGATGTCAACGTAGTGCTCTACCGCTGAGCTAACCGCCCTCCACAGGTGATTCTGTCAGCTTGCGCGGCCAGATCGCCTTGATCGGCGTGTCTATAGCTATCTCGCCAAAGGGTTTCAAGCCCTCAATCGACGGCTATTGGCCTTGGTCGATCATGGTTTATAAACCTTCTGACCTGACCGGCCAGAAATGGTTGCGGTCGTGCCGTCGGGGAACGCCAAGGGATGATCAGCGAAGAGCCAACTTTCGATCTGATACGGCCCCAAGAATGGCTGGGTGGGGTGATCTTTGCCTCGCCGCATTCGGGACGGGCCTATCCCGAATGGTTCCTGGCCGAATCGCGGCTGGATGCGCAGCAGTTGCGCTCGTCCGAGGATGCTTTCGTGGACCGGCTGGTCGCTCCGGCGCTGGATCATGGTGCCATGGTGCTGACCGCGCGGGTGCCGCGTTGCGTGGTGGACCTTAATCGCGGCCCCGAGGAAATCGACCCGCTGGTGGTCTCGGGCGCGATGCCGGCGATGACCAATCCGCGCATCATGGCGGGGCTGGGGGTGATTCCACGCGTCGTCTCACAAGGGCGCGCCATCCACGACCGGCCGATCCCGCTGGAAGAGGCGGATCAGCGCATCTCGCGGCTGTGGCATCCCTATCACCGTGCGCTTTCAGCCCTGATCGAATCGGCGGTGGCCCGGTTCGGCGGTGCCTTGCTGATCGATATGCATTCCATGCCGCGTGACGCACTGACGCATTTGCCGCGCCCGCGCCCCGACATGGTGCTGGGGGATCGCAACGGCGTCTCGGCCGCGCCGCGGATCAGCGCGGGCGTGGCCGAGGCGGTGACGGCCGAAGGGTTCCGGCTGCGACGCAATTCCCCTTTTTCGGGGGCCTATATCACCCAGACCTATGGCCGGCCGCGCAATAATGTCCATGTGGTGCAACTTGAACTGGACCGCTCGCTTTACATGGACGAGCGGCGGATCGAGCCGCGGCCGGATTTCGACCTGTTCCAGTCCCGCTTCACCCGCGTCATCACGCGGCTGGCGCGGCTGCGACCGGACGCCAGCGATGCGGCAATCGCCGCCGAGTGACCAAGGAAAGGAATTGCGATGCCGCCCGAATTAGCCGACCTGATTGGCCAGAACATCGCCCTGATCGTACTGGCGTTCGTGATCCTGCTTGCCGTGGGCCGCGCCGTCCGCATCGTCCCGCAATCGGAAAAATACGTCGTGGAACGCTTTGGCCGGCTGCATGCGGTTTTGGGGCCGGGGATCAATTTCATCGTCCCCTTCCTTGATCGGGTCGCGCATCGGATCTCGGTGCTGGAACGTCAGTTGCCGACCTCGCGACAGGATGCGATCACCGCCGACAACGTGCTGGTGCAGGTCGAAACCAGCGTCTTCTATCGCATCATCGAGCCGGAAAAGACCGTCTATCGCATTCGCGACGTGGATGCGGCGATCGCCACGACGGTGGCGGGGATCGTGCGTTCGGAAATCGGCACGCTGGAACTGGATCAGGTGCAGTCAAACCGTGCACAGTTGATCGAGCGTATTCGCGATTCGTTGGCCAATATCGTCGATGACTGGGGCATCGAGGTGACGCGGGCCGAGATTCTGGACGTCAATCTGGACGAAGCGACGCGGGCCGCCATGTTGCAGCAGCTTAATGCCGAACGTGCCCGCCGTGCCCAGGTGACCGAGGCCGAGGGCCGCCGCCGCGCGGTGGAACTGGCCGCCGACGGCGATCTTTACGCCGCCGAGCAGCAGTCCAAGGCCAAGCGTCTGCTGGCCGATGCCGAAGCCTATGCCACAGCCGCCATCGCCACCGCGATCCGGGACGGCGGGATCGAGGCGGCGCAGTATCAGGTGGCCATGCGCCAGGTCGAGGTGCTGGCCGAAGTCGGCAAGGGGCAGGGCAAGCAGACCGTGATCGTCCCTGCCTCGGCGGTCGAAGCGCTGGGTGACGCGTTCCGCATGCTGCGGGGGACCAAATGAGCTGGGCGAACGGTTGGATCTGGATCATTGCGGCGCTGATTCTGGCTGCGCTGGAGCTGGTGCTGCCGGGCTGGTTCTTTCTTGGTCTGGCCGGTGCCGTGCTGCTGATGGGGCTGGCCCTCGTGCTGGGCCTGTGGGGCGGCGGGCTGCCTTGGGCGCTGGTGGTCACCGCGATCCTGACCGGCGTGATCTGGCTGGTGTTGCGTCGCGTCTTTGGCAAGAACCGGGGTGAGGTGCGCCGCTGGACCCGCGATATCAACGACAACTAGGCTTTGCCGGTGCCAAGCTGCTGCTGACGCATGGCTCGTGCCTGCTGACCTGCCTGCGCGACGATTACGACTGGATTCCCTTTCCGGCACATTGGGATTTGCCGGGCGGCGGGGCCGAACCGGGCGAGACGCCCGTCGAATGCGCCCTGCGCGAACTGGACGAGGAATTCGGGCTGCGGTTTCCTGCCGGGCGGCTTGAGGGGCGGATTTTTGCCGCCGCCTCTCAGCCGGGGTGCCCGTCATGGCTGTTTCGCGGCACCATCACTGCGTCCGAGATCGCCGCCATCCGCTTTGGCGACGAGGGGCAGGAATGGCGCATGATGCCGATTGCGGAATTCCTGTGCCATCCGCGCGCCGTGCCGCATTTTCGGGATCGCGTGCGACTTGTTCTTGGCGAATCGGGCGCGGGATTTGAGAATCGTCTATGATCGGCCATCGACAGGAAGGAGACACCATGTCCCGGATGCAGCTTTACCGTCGCAACGGCTGGGGCTCGGCCATCGTCGAGGCGCAGTTTGCCCATTACGGGCTTGAGGTCGAGAGGATCGAGGTCGCGGACCTGTTCCTTGATCCGGCCGCCCGGCGCGAGTTGATGCGAATCAGTCCGGCAGGCCAGATCCCGGTTCTGATCCTGCCCGACGGCCGGGTTCTGTCGGAAAGCGCAGCGATCACGCTGTATCTGGCCGATATGACCGAGCGGGACGATCTGGTGCCCGATGTCAGGTCAGCGGAGCGGCCGCGTTTCCTGCGCTGGCTGATCTTTCTCGTGGCGCAGGTCTATCCCTGCTTCACCTTTGGCGACGATCCGGCGCGCTTCCTGACCGATCCGGCGGCACAAAAGGAACTGGGCGAGGCCACCACTGCGCGGCTGCAAGAACTGTGGCTGGCGCTGGAGGGGGCTGCTGGCGCACCGTGGTTCCTGGGTCAGCGATTCTCGGTGCTGGACATATATGTTGCCGTCATGAGCAACTGGAAGCCCGGACCGGAATGGTTCGCAGCGAATACGCCCAAGGTCTGGGCCATCGCCTCGGCCACGGCGGCACGAGAGGATCTGGCCCCGGTCTTTCAGCGCAATTTCGGCTGATTACAGGCCGGTCAGTTCTGCCGTGATGGCCTGCGCTGCGGCGCGGGGGTCCGCGGCCTTCCAGATCGGCCGGCCGACAACGATATGGTCGGCGCCATTGGCGATGGCGGTGGCCGGGGTCTCGATCCGTTTCTGGTCGCCGGCGTCGCTGCCTGCCGGGCGCACACCGGGGGTCACGATCAGTCGGCCCTCGGCCTCGGGCAGGGCGCTGATCAGTCCCGCCTCGCGCGGGCTGGCGATGACGCCGTCGGCGCCGGCCTCGAATGCGCGGGCGGCGCGGGTGGCGACGATTTCGGCCAGATCGCCCGGCACGATCATCCCGGCATCCAGATCGGCCCGGTCCAGCGAGGTCAGGACGGTTACCGCCAGGATTTTCATACCCGAGCCTGCCGCCCCTTGTTTCGCCGCGCGCACCACATGCGGGTCGCCATGCACGGTCAGGAAATCAAGGTCGTATTGCGCGATGCCACGGACCGCTGCCTCGACCGTGGCGCCGATGTCGAAGAACTTCATGTCCAGAAAGATGCGCTTGCCGTGTTCCTGCTTCAGCTCATTGGCAAGCGCCAGCCCGCCCCCGGTCAGCATCCCAAGGCCGATCTTGTAAAAGCTGGCGGCATCGCCGATCTTTCCGGCCAGTTCCAACCCGGCCAGCGCGTTCGGCACGTCCAGCGCCACGATCAGACGGTCGTCCATATTTCACCTCGGGCTGCGACAAACGGGCTGCTTATAGGCGGGAACGGATTGTCTTGAAACCCCGTTTGTTCCTGCCCATGTGACTGACAGGACCCGAGCCGGATCGTGCCAAAGCGGGCGATTCAAACCGGGGGCTTAGGAAAGGATTTTCATATGGATATGGAAAAATTCACGGAACGGTCGCGCGGTTTCCTGCAAGCGGCCCAAACGATCGCTATCCGCGAGGAAAACCAGCGCGTGATGCCCGAGCATCTGCTGAAGGCGCTGATGGACGACGAACAGGGCTTTGCCAGCAATCTGATCACGCGGGCCGGGGGCGATGCCCAGGCCGTGCGGCAGGCCGTCGATCAGGCCGTGGCCAAGCAGCCCAAGGTCAGCGGCGGGCAGGGGCAGGTCTATGTCGATCCCAGCATGGTCCGTGTGCTGGACGAGGCCGAGAAGCTGGCCAAGAAGGCGGGCGACAGTTTCGTCCCGGCCGAGCGGGTGCTGACCGCGCTGGCCATCGTCAACACCAACGCCCGCGATGCGCTGGCCGCCGGGCAGGTGACCGCGCAGGCGCTGAACGGTGCGATCAACGATATTCGCAAGGGGCGCACCGCCGATACGGCCAGCGCCGAGGACAGCTATGAGGCGCTGTCGAAATATGCCCGCAACCTGACCGAGGCCGCGGCCGAAGGCAAAATCGACCCGATCATTGGCCGGGACGAGGAAATCCGCCGTGCCATGCAGGTGCTGAGCCGCCGCACCAAGAACAACCCGGTGCTGATCGGCGAGCCCGGCGTGGGCAAGACCGCCATCGCCGAGGGGCTGGCGCTGCGTATCATCGACGGCGACGTGCCCGAGTCCTTGCGTAACAAGCAGCTTTGGGCGCTGGACATGGGCGCGCTGATCGCCGGTGCGAAATATCGCGGCGAATTCGAAGAGCGGCTGAAATCCGTCCTGAAGGAAATCGAGAACGCGGCGGGCGAGATCGTCCTGTTCATCGATGAGTTGCATGTTCTGGTCGGTGCCGGCAAGACCGATGGCGCCATGGATGCGGCGAACCTGATCAAGCCCGCGCTGGCCCGGGGTGAGTTGCATTGCGTCGGTGCGACCACGCTGGATGAATACCGCAAGTATATCGAAAAGGACGCGGCTCTGGCGCGGCGCTTCCAGCCGGTCATGATCGAAGAACCCACGGTCGAGGATACGATCAGCATCCTGCGCGGCATCAAGGAGAAATACGAACTGCACCACGGTGTCCGTATCAGCGACGCCGCGCTGGTGGCCGCTGCGACGCTGTCGCATCGCTATATCACCGACCGTTTCCTGCCCGACAAGGCCATCGACCTGATGGACGAGGCGGCAAGCCGCTTGCGCATGGAGGTGGACAGCAAGCCCGAGGAACTCGACCAGCTGGATCGCCAGATCCTGCAAATGCAGATCGAGGCCGAGGCGCTGAAGAAAGAGGACGACGCGGCCTCGCGCGACCGGCTGGAAAAGCTGGAACGGCAATTGTCGGAACTGCAAGAGGAATCAGCCTCGCTTACCGCCCGCTGGCAGGCCGAACGCGACAAGCTGGAAGGTTCGCGCACGCTGAAGGAGCAGCTTGACCGTGCCCGTGCCGAACTGGATCAGGCCAAGCGCGAGGGCAACCTGGCCCGCGCCGGCGAGCTTAGCTATGGCATCATCCCCGGGCTGGAGCGGCAACTGACCGAGGCCGAAGGCAACAACGACGAGTTGCTGGTCGAGGAAACCGTCCGCCCCGAGCAGATCGCCGAGGTTGTGGAACGCTGGACCGGCATCCCCACCAGCAAGATGCTGGAGGGCGAGCGCGAGAAGCTTTTGAAGATGGAGGACGTGCTGGGCAATCGCGTCCTGGGCCAGTCCGAGGCGGTAACGGCGGTTTCGAACGCCGTGCGCCGTGCGCGGGCGGGACTCAACGACCCGAAACGACCCTTGGGCAGCTTCCTGTTCCTTGGCCCGACCGGCGTCGGCAAGACCGAACTGACCAAGGCCATCGCCGAGTACCTGTTCGACGATGACAGCGCCATGGTCCGGATCGATATGTCCGAGTTCATGGAAAAGCACTCGGTTGCGCGGCTGATCGGCGCGCCTCCGGG